>JAYSLK010000724.1:0-8269 GCA_043725585.1 Actinomycetota bacterium | reverse complement strand
GTGATCCAGTCGGCGCATCCCTCACCACTCAGCGCCCACAGCGGATTCCTCGGCAGCGCTCCGTTCAGCCGCACCAACGACGCGCTGATCGAGGTCGGTCTGCCCCCGATCGACTGGCGACTGCCGGACTGACCGGCAGTCGCCAGGTGACAGCTCAGCTCCCGCCCGCAGGGCTCGCATACGTCGGCGGTGCTTCGCCGGGAGGTGGCGTGTCGTAGATGGCCACCGCGCCGTTTGCATCGAACAACCGCTCGTCGGTCGGCCAGGCGCCGGGGAGGTAACGCGTGCCACCGTCGACGAACTGGTACATGCCGGTGCCTTCGCGCCTGATCTCGTCGGGGCCGGTCGCCGAGCTTGCGCGGCTGATACTCCTGGGCGATCCTGGCGGCGTCGGCGCGTGCGGCGACGTCGTCGGTCGAACCCCCCGTGCCCTCGAAGGTGATCAGGTTGACCGTGCGGCCGTACATCTCGAAGTACGTCTCGTCGTACGCGATGATCTGCTCCATCGTCGCGAACTGCTCGGCATTGGTGTCGTCGACGGCCACCGCATCGCTGATGTAGGCGATGATCGGGTCACCTTCCTGGCCTTCGTAGTAGAAGATCGTGATCTCGTCGGCCGTCACGTCGGTGTCGGTGGCACCGCCGTTGTCGCCGGTGAACGGGGCCATGCACGGTTGCCGGCCCGCGTACGTGTGAGGAACAACCCGACCGCCGCGATCGTGAGCGGCGCGAGTGTGAGCGCGATGAGATCGTTGGCGTTGAGGATCGGCCTGGGCGAAGTTGACCACCCGGTTCGCGCGATACACGAGGGCGCTGCCCATCGCGAGCATCGCCCCGAGCAGTCCCAGGATGGCACCTCGGATCCAGTTGCCGAGCGGCATCGGATACACCACCGGCTGGATCACCGGCACAGCAAGTACCAAAGCGAGCGCAACGATGCGACCGCGGTCGGATCCGAACCTGTCGCTCGACACCCCCATGCGTCGCACCAGCCGGACCGCATCGCATGCTGACCATCGTCCTCGTCTCGTGGCTACGCTCCCTCGACTATGGCTGTCCGACCTTCGTGGACACAGCGCCCGCGCGTCATCACCTTGCGCCAGAAGTCCCGCGTCGTCGACACCGTCGTGGGCTCCCTCGATGGGTTCCGGTCACATCAGACGGGCAGAAGCGCGGCGCTCGTGTCGCACTTCGGGTTCATCTCCGTGTTCCCGCTCTTCCTGGTGTTCACCACGGTCTTGGGTTTCGTGCTGCAGGACGACGTCGAACTGCAGAAGAAGATCGTCGATTCCGCACTCGCCAAACTGCCGCTCATCGGACCCACGCTCGCCAACAGCCCGGATGCGCTCGAGGGCAGCGTGATGGTGTTGGTCTTCGGTCTGGCGCTCGCTCTCTGGAGCGGCCTCAAGGCCTTCGTCGCGCTCCAAGCCGCGCTCGACAACACCAATGAGGTGCCGATCGACGAACGCCACAGCTTCGTTCAGGCCCGCGTGCGCGCACTTCTCGGCATCGGCGTGGTCGGCCTCGCCCAGGGGGCCAGCGCGTTCTTGACCAGCGTCGTGACCGCAGCCGGACTCCCCGCGATCAGCAACGTGCTGCTCGTGGTGGCAGCGGCAGTCGTGAACGCAGTCGTGCTCGCGTGCACCTATCGATGGCTCACGAGCGCACCCACCACATGGCGATCCGTGTGGCCGGGGGCGATCTTCGCCGGCGTGCTCTTTTCGTTGTTGCAGGTGGTGGGCACCACGGTGATCGCTCGGTCGCAGGCGAACGCGGAGAACGTGTACGGCGATTTCGCCGCAGTGATCGCCCTGCTCGCCTGGCTCAGCCTCCATGCGACGGTCGCACTCCTGGGCGCAGAGCTGAACCGGGCTCGCGTCACCAGGTCTTGACGAATCCCTCGTTCCGCACAAGGTCCCGGCGATGTGGGACTTCAGTCCCTGACCCGTGTGCATGCACGACCTCCATTCTGGGTATCAGCAGCTTGTGAACCACTTCACGGGTGCAGCAGAGGTTCGAAAGAGGTAGCCATGTTCAAGAAGCCACTGGGACTCCTGGGCTTGTTCCTGATCGTCGTCGGTGCCGGCTACTTCGTCGGTGCCGGCGTCGCATACAGCAAGACGCAGGGCGGGTATGGGTCGCTGGAGGCATTCAGCGCCGCCCAGAACGTCACTCTCAGCTACAACGACGAAGGCAAGTTGATCGACCGTGGCACGACCGAAGGTGCCGATGCGATCATGTCGCTGCTCAAGGACGACTGGAACTTCCCGGTCACGATGGACAAGGGCGGCATCGATCCCAAGGATCCGGTCGTCAACAACCAGAGCGAGTACATGTTCCAGATGGCGACGATCGTCTTCCACACCCTCAACGGTGAGCAGAACGTCGTCTTGACCGATGCCGACATCGCCCGCTTCATCGACAGCGAAGCGCTCGCACCCGATGGCACCTACAACGGCAACGTCGAGGCCTACAAGGGTCAGGTGCTCGAGGCCGGCGTGCCCTACGCGGTGCCGGTGAACGGCCGCTACTGGACCGGGTTCGACCGCTCCGACGCCCTGGACGGCAAGGCCCGCGAGTTGGCATGGAGCGGCACCGCTCACGCACTCGTCGCCGAACTCGGTGTCGGCGCCGCCACCCACAGCGCACTGATGCTGGCGCTCGGCATCGCTGGTCTGCTCGCCGGGCTCGGAGTGGTCTGCATGGTGATGGGCGCCGCCTTCATCTGGCACACCGCCAAGAGCATGAAGGAGTTCAAGGTTCCCGACACGGCGCCCGCCATGTTGGCGAAGGAGCCGGTGACCGTCTGATCCGACCTTTCCGAACCGGCCCCGGTGGCACGGTTCGGACAACCCGAGGTGGCCCCGCTCAGGCGGGGCCACCTCGGCCGTTGTCGGGGCGCAGGTGGCGGCGGGGATCTCGTCAGCAGAGCACCGAACCGGCGGGTTCGAGGGCTCGTGACGAGTCACCCACGAGCACGTGGTAGGCCCCCGGCGGCACCACCCACGAGTGTGTCGCTACGTCCCACACCGCGAAGGACCGCTCCGGCAGCCACATCTCGGCCGTCACCGTGGCGCCTGGCGCTGCATGCACCTTCGCGAATCCTCGAAGCTCGCGCAGCGGCCGGCGCGGCCCGCCCTCAGGTGCCTCCACGTAGCACTGCACCACCGTCGTCCCGGCACGGTGGCCTGTGTTCGTGACCGGCACGCGCACCACGATCCCGTCCGCGATCGCCCCGGTGATCTCGGCGGGACCGAACGACCACGAGGTGTATCCCAAGCCGTGCCCGAAGGGGAACTGTGGCGCGATCTCCCGAGCGTCGTACCACCGGTAGCCGATGAACTGGTGTTCGTCGTAGCGGGCGAGTCCGTTCTGCCCGGGATGCGACAAGTACGCGGGGGTGTCGCTCAGGCGGACGGGCACCGTCATCGGCAGGCGTCCGCCGGGCTCGGCAACGCCGAGCAGCATGTCAGCGATCGAGTTCCCGATCTCCTCGCCGGGAAACCACACCTGCAACACCGCGGCGACGTCGTCGATCCACGGCATGCTGACCGGTGAGCCGGCGTTGATCACGACCACCGTGTTCGGGTTCACCTCGGCCACGCGCCGCACGAGCTCGTCCTGGCGACCCGGAAGGTCCATCGTCGTGCGGTCCTCGCCCTCGGTCTCCCAATCAGCATTGGTGCCCACGACGATGACAGCGACATCGGCGGTTGCGGCGGCCTCGACCGCACGGACCATCGGGTCGACCAGCTCGGGGGCGCTGGCCCCGACCAGCACGCCGCGCATCTGGCTGTAGCCCTCGACGAGGCCGAGGTCCACCTCGATCGCGACCTCCATGCCGGCCACGCAGGGAACGATCGCCCGGATCTCCTTGCTCCCGCCCCCGAACGCGAACCCGCCGGTCTGGGGTGTCGAGAGATCGACCACGACCACGCCGTCGACCTTCAACACGGCGGGGCCGACGGCCGCCATGCCCATGTTCCAATCGCCGCTCACGTCGGGCACGAACGTGCCGATGATCGACACGCTGAACGCATCGCGAGCGATGCCGTCAGCCGGCGCTTCGGGCCAGAGCAAGCTCAGCCGATCGGCCGTCGTGGCGACGGTTGTACCGTCCACCCCGCGGTACACCACGTCGAACCGGCCCACGAGCGACGGCAGCATCTTGTCGATCGAGCCACCCGCCTCGTAGCGAACCTCAACCCCCCGGCTCGCCAGCGCACCGAGCACCGGCACAGGCCGGTTCGCACGTACGCGTGCGCTTCCCCCACCTTGGACCTGACCGCGCTCTGCGTTGGGGCCCAGCAGAGCAACCGTCGTCCCGCGGGCGAGCGGGAGCGTTCGCAAACCGTCGGCTCCTTCGCGATTCACGAGGAGCACGCTCCCGGCGATCGCCGCGCGGCGGATGATCTCGCGCGTCTTGTCGGAGTCGTCGGTGGTCTCGACACCGGCGACCACTCCTGACGCAGGGTCGGTGAGCCCGCACCAGTCGAACAGGTGCAACAAGCGACGGACGCATTCGTCGATGTGGACGACGTCGACCTCACCGTCGAGCACGGCCTGCACGAGTGCCCCGCCCCGTTGACGGGTTGGGCCCGGCATCTCGAGGTCGAGGCCGGCGAGCGCGGAGGCGACCGAGTCATGATGGGCGAACCAGTCGCTCACCACCACACCATCGAAGCCCCACTCCTCACGGAGCAGATCACGCATGAGACCGGGGTCGTCGGGGACGTAGCGACCATTGACCTTGTTGTAGCTGCTCATGATCGACCGCACGCCGGCTCCGCCCTCGTCGACCGGACGCACCGCAGCCTCGAACGGCACGAGGTACATCTCGCGCAGGGTTCGTTCGTCGACCTCGCTCGAGATGGTCATCCGCTCGAACTCCGTGTCGTTGGCGACGAAGTGCTTGATGCACGCGGCGACGCGTTCGGACTGGACGCCCTTCACGTAGGCGACCGCGATGTGCGCGGTGAGGGTCGGGTCCTCACTCATGCACTCGAAGTTCCGTCCTCCGATCGGTGTGCGGTGCAGGTTCACGGTGGGAGCGAGGAGCATCTGTGCCCCCTTGGAACGACACTCGCGCCCGAGCGCCGCACCCACCTCTTCCACGAGATCGGTGTCGAAGCTGGCCCCGAGCGCCGTGCCACAGGGGAACGACGCCGATAGCGGACCGCTCCACGACGTGCCGCGAACCCCCGCAGGACCGTCGCTGCAGCGCAGCACCGGGACCCCCGGCAGTGCGACGGTGTGCCATCCGTCGGCCCCGGTCAGCAGTGCGATCTTCTCTTCGAGGGTCAGACCGGCGAGCACCAACTCGGCATCGAACGGGTCACGGCGGATGGCGTCGGCATCGGGTTCGCTGGACATTGCGGCAGTCTGGCAGATGCACTCCGTGACCGCATCGCTGCAGCTGACCGGGCGTCACTTAGGATGAAACGATGACGCAACGGGCGCGCAGCGACGCAGACAAGCGTTCGCGCCACGACGACATCGTCGACGCGGCGAGGGCGGTGTTCGACGACCTCGAGATCGACGGGTTCACGATGGATGCCGTCGCTGCATCGCTGTCGCTGGCGAAGGGAACGCTCTATCGCTACGTGCCCACCCGGGAGGCGTTGCTGTTGGCGCTCACCATCGATGAGTACGCGACGTGGTTCGACCGCGTGGATGCAGCGCTCGCCGGAGCAACTCCCCCAAAGGGAGATACTCCGCGAGATTCGGCGCGAGATGCGGCGGGAGATGCGGAAACGCTCACATCCGCGGTCGTCACGTCGCTGGTCGAGCAGCCGCGTCTGCTGCGACTGATGTCGCTCGTGGCATCAGTGCTCGAACGCAACGTCCCCTTCGACACCGCACTCCACTACAAGTCGTTCCTCGTCCAACGCAGCGCGGTGACCGGCACGTTGGTCGCACGTCGACTGGGCTGCACCCAGCAACGCGCCCTGCAGTTCCTGGTGCATCTCCAAGCGCTCACGATCGGGCTGTACCACCACGCGCATCCGGCTCCCGTCGTGAAAGAGGTCCTCGTCGACAGCGCCTTCGCCGCCTTGCAGATCGACTTCCGCCGCGAGCTCGAGCACGGAATGCGTGCACTCGCTCTCGCGGCGATGGCCGACCGGACACCGGCAGCTGCAGCTCGATCCATCAGGCCGGCCGCATCGAACGATCGCTGACCCAGGTGCCGCGCACGCGTGCGCGGCGTCAGGTCGTGACGGCAAGCGGAAGCTGGAAGCCGATGATGGCACCGCCGCCATCGCGGTTGGTCGCCGTCACCTGGCCGCCGTGAGACTCGGCCATCTCGCGCACCATCGCCAGACCGAGGCCGCTTCCGGGGAGCGCCCGGGCGGCATCGCTGCGATAGAACCGATCGAACACACGACCGAGGTCGGCTTCGGCGACGCCCGGTCCGCGGTCGCTCACGTGGACGGCGCCTTGATGCACGGTGATCTCCACCGGCCCGCCGCTGAACTTCAGGGCGTTCTCGACGAGGTTCGTCACGGCGCGTTCGACCGCTTGCGAACGGACCAGCACCGGACTGCTGTCACCGGTCACGGAGATCTCGCGACCCGATCGCCGCCGTGCGCGCTCGACGATGGCATCGACCACGGCGCCAAGCTCGACCAGAACGGGATCCTCTTCGTCACGCCGATCCGTGGCCAGCTCGACAAGCTCGTTTACCATCGCCGTGAGCTCCTTGGTCTCGGAGTCGAGGTCGGCCAGCAACCGATGCCGTGAGGCGGACGACAGCTCCTCGAAGCGCTGCATCACGCTCACGTTCGTGCGCAGGCTGGTGAGCGGAGTGCGCAGCTCGTGGCCGGCATCCTGCACCAGTTGATGCTGCGACCTCTTCGAACGGGCGAGTGACGCGAGCATGGCGTTGAACGCGACGCCGAGCATGCCGGCCTCGTCGCGTCCGTCCACAGGCACCTGCAGCTCGAGGTCGCCCGACGAGGCAACCGTGGTGGCAGCCTCGGTGAGCCGGACCAGACGTCTGGTGACGTGCTGGGCGATCACGATGCCCACGATGGCCGCTAGCGCCGACAGGCCGACGACGATCAGCAGGGTCTGGTTGCGGATCCGTTCGAGGACGGCTTCGGTCTCGCGGAGCGACCGAGCCAACTGCACGGCACCGCCGCCTGAGCCCGCCACGGTGAGCACTCGGAAGGGTTCGCCGTCGATGGTGACGTCGTGACGGTCGCTGGCCCGCGTCGCCGTGCCCGATGCAACCCTCACGTCGGCAGCGATGACCGGCAGCTCGCCACTCCGAGGCGAACGGACGACCGTCCCATCCACGTCGATCACCTGCCAGAGGATCTGCGTGAAGCTGCGGTACTGCCCGTCGTTGTCGCCGTCGCCATCGAGATCGCCGAACGGTCCGCGGTCATCGACGAGCGGGGCGCTGAGCGGGGCGCCGAGTGCCAACCGTCCCGCGGCATCGACCAGCGATGCGTCGACCTGCGCGCGCAGCTCGTTGCTGGTGGCGAAGTAGCTCACCGCTCCACCAGCGATGGTGGCGCCGGCCGCCAACGCCACCATCGCAATGGCGAACTTGAGGCGCAGGCTCATCGATGCCCTCGGTCTGCGCTCATTGCAATCGCACGGTGTAGCCAACGCCGCGCACCGTGTGGATCAGCTTCGGAAGATCATCGGTGTCGATCTTGCGCCGCAAGTAGCTGATGTAGACGGCAAGGTTCTTCGAGTCCGGTCCGAAGTCGTAGTTCCAGATCCGCTCGTAGATGGTTGAGTGATCGAGCACGATGCCGGAGTTGCGCACCAAGAGCTCGAGGAGGTCGAACTCGGTCTTCGAGAGATCCACCTCGACGTCGCCGCGCCACACCCTGCGTGAGCTGGGTTCGACGCGCAGGTCGGCGACCTGCAGCGACCGACCGGAGTCTTCGTCGGCTCGGTCATCGGGCCTGGCCCGCCGCAACAACGCTCGCAACCGCGCCAACAGCTCGTCGAGATCGAACGGCTTCGGAAGGTAGTCATCGGCGCCGGCGTCGAGCCCGGCCACCCGGTCGGAGGTCTCGGTCCGAGCAGTGAGCATCAGCACCGGCAGCCGGTCCCGCTCGGCACGGAGTACTCGACACAGGGTGAGTCCGTCGATGTTCGGCATCATCACATCGAAGATCGCGACGTCGGGGCGTCGTTCACGAATGGCGGCGAGAGCGGTTGCACCGTCAGGTGCCAGCTCGACGTCGTAGCCGTCCAGCTCGAGCGCCCGCGCCAACGACTCCCGAATCGCTCGATCGTCGTCGACAAC
>JAYSLK010000723.1:0-3512 GCA_043725585.1 Actinomycetota bacterium | reverse complement strand
GTCTGCGGTTCGATGCCCTTGGCAGCGTCGAGCACCATCACCACGGCGTCGACGGCCGCGAGCACCCGGTAGGTGTCCTCGCTGAAGTCCTTGTGGCCGGGCGTGTCGAGCAGGTTGAACATGTGATCGCGGTACTCGAACTGCATCGCCGCCGACGTGATCGAAATGCCGCGGGTCTGTTCGAGTTCCATCCAGTCGCTCGTCGCCGACCGGCCGCCGGCCTTGGCCTTCACCGAGCCAGCGGTCACGACGGCGCCCGCGTTGAGCAGGAACTTCTCGGTCAGTGTGGTCTTGCCCGCGTCGGGGTGGCTGATGATCGCAAACGTGCGGCGACGCGCAGCTTCGACGAGGAGATCGGCGGACTTCACGACGAGCCAGGCTACGGCCCCCCGTGCGTTTGGTCGCTCACGCGTCGATGCGACGCGGAAGTGAACAAACGTACGGGGACGGCGGGGTACGGTCGCGGCATGCGTCTCGGAGCACTGATCTTTCCCACCGACAAGGGCATTCAGCCGATCGAGCTGGCCGAGGAGTGCGAGGCGCGGGGCTTCGATTCGCTGTGGTTCCCCGAGCACTCCCACATCCCTGCGTCGCGGCGCACGCCCTGGGGAGGACGCGAGGGCATGCCGGCGCTGCCCGAGGAGTACTGGCGCACACACGATCAGTTCCTCGCGCTCGCCGCCGCAGCGGCCGTCACCGCCGATCTCAAGCTCGGTACGGGCATCACCCTGGTCGCCCAACGCGATCCGCTGTGGTTGGCCAAGGAGGTTGCCACCCTCGACCACCTCTCGAACGGGCGCTTCCTGTTCGGCGTCGGGTTCGGGTGGAACCACGAGGAGATGGAGCATCACGGCGTCGATGTGAAGCGGCGCCGCACGGTGGTGCGCGAGAAGATCCTCGCCTGCAAGGAACTGTGGACCAAGGACGAGGCGAGCTTCGACGGCGAGTACGTGAGGTTCGAGGCATCGTGGTCGTGGCCGAAGCCGGTGCAACAGCCGCACCCGCCGATCGTGCTCGGTTGCTCGATCACCGATCTGCACGTTGCGCACATCGTCGAGTACGCCGACGGTTGGATGCCGATCCAGGGTCGATTCGACATCGGTAAGGGGTGGGCAACCATCCAACGGGCGGCCGAAGATTCGGGTCGCGACCCGTCGACGATCCAGCTCGGCGTGTTCGGTGCCCGCCCCGACGAGGAGAACCTCGATGCGTTGCAGGCGCTCGGTGCGTCGTGGGTGGCACTCGGTCTGCCACCCCTCGATCGTGACGCAGCCCTCACCACACTCGACCGATACGCACCGCTCGTCGCCAAGTACAACGCCTGACGCCGGGCCACCGGCGGCGCCGATCCGGTCGGGGCGAGCTCACATGAGCAGGGCTGCGGCACCGAGCGCGATCGGCAGGTGGAACGCGCGATCGAGCCAGACCTCACTGATCTGCGTACCAAGGTCGTTGCCCATCTCGAAGGTGCCGACTGTGGATGCCGGAGCCACGAGCGACCACAGCGACACCAGTTGGGCGTCGTGCCACAGATCGTCCCAGGTGTACGCGTCGGCGGCGATGCCTCGGTCTGCCAGGCATGCGACGAGTTGCTCATGATAGCGGTGCATCACCTCGATGCCCCACGACTCGAAGTCGTCGATGGTGACCGATGATCCGTAGAGGTACATGAGGTCCTGCATCGGGTTCGACCAGGTGCACAACTGCCAGTCGATGATGCACACGTTGCGACCATCGACGTCGAAGAACAGGTTCACGGCGCGCACGTCGGTGTGGGCGAACGTGCGTGCTCGCGCCGACATGCGGGTCATGATCGACTCGTACTGGTCGGCCACGTTGGCGCCGATCGCGATGGCCTCGTCGCCGAGCCGTGTGCCGAATCGCTCGGCGACCACGGGCATCGCCGATCGCATGATGCCGGGCACCACCGCCATCTGCACCGGATGATCCGTGCGGGGCAACCACTCGCTGCCCCTCAACCCCTCGTCGTCCCACCAGTGGGCATGCATCGATGCCAGGGCGTCGACGACCGTCTCGGTCTGGGTGCGAGTCAGCCCAGCCACCTGATCACCGACGGTGCGTCCGACGACTTCGTCGATCAGGAGTGCGAACGCTCCCGCCTCCGGATCCATCTCGGCGTGCACCACCCGCGCGTAGTCGAGGCGGGGCGTGTACGCGGCCACGTGGCGCAGCGCCCGGATCTCGCGGGCATAGAGGTCGAGCGCGATTCCCACGGCCCTGTTCTCTGCCGCATGGGTCGGGAACTTCGCAACCATTGTCGCGGGCGCGGCCGTGGGGGAGGAGAACGTGGGCGTCACGCGGTGCACGGTGCCGAACACGCCGACCACGTCACCGATCGGTTCGAGCGCGATCGCCGTCACCTCGATGCCAGCCTCCAGTCGGCCGTTCTGGCGCAGCACCGCCGTGAGCCAGTCCGTCGTCATCGCGTCGGCGGCGTGCGGGATGTTCGTCATGACGGGCGAGCGTAGGTCGCAACGCGTCCGTCATCTCGATCGTGACGCCGGGCACGTCGGAACGAGCGGCGCCGGTCGTCGATCGAGGGCGATCCGAGCACGCGACCATCGTCGACCTGGGCCCGGAACCAGATCTTGATTGGGCCAGAGGTGTTCGCGCGTCCCGGCCCGGGCCGCAGGTGACCTCCAGGCACAATCGAGAGCTTGCTGAACAATTCATGTCATCTACGTTGCGACCATTGCGATTGTGTGACAAACTGCCGTCGCGGGAAAAGCTCTTGGAGGTTCGGGCCGATGAGTTCAATCATGACAACGTCTCAGTCGTCGCAGTCAGCGGCACCCTCCGTCGGAATCCACGGCGGCGCACGTTCCACGTCTGCGATCGTGATGCTGTTGTTGGCCTTCGTCGGCCTGGCGCTCACGGGCTGTACCACGGAGGCGAAGTCGACCAACCTCACCGACCTCAACGAGGTGCGCGCTGCGGTGGGTCTCGGCGAGCTGGTGCGCTCGCCCGAACTCGACGCCAAGGCCCAGGGTCAGGCAGTCCGCATGGCCAACCGCGGCACGATCTTCCATTCGTCGAACCTCGCCGCAGGCGTGACCGAGGGCTGGACGTCGATCGGCGAGAACGTCGCACTGGCCGGCTCGGTCGACGAGGCGCAGCGGGCGCTCGAGGCATCGCCCGGGCACTACGCCAACATGGTGAACCCGGTGTTCAACAACGTGGGCATCGGCGTCACGGTGCGCAACGGCGTCACCTACGTCGTGCAGATCTTCGTCAGTCGCTGACCGCGCCAGGATCTGCGGCAGGGCCAGCGCCAGGATCAGCGGCAGGCTTGGGCTTCTTGGCCCGGCTCGGGGCAACCCGCGGCGGTTCTCCGGCCATCTTCGGGTACACCGGAGGCCAGGGTGCGTCGAGCAGACCGTTCGCCTGATCGCGTCGCACCAGGTCGAGCAACGGCTCGAGCGACTGGGGGTGCTCGTCGATGTCGGCCCAAGGATCGCCCATCGCACGTATCCGTTCGGGGACCTCGGCGA
>JAYSLK010000722.1:0-3492 GCA_043725585.1 Actinomycetota bacterium | reverse complement strand
CCCGACGGGAGCGCCTACGCCGTGCTCACCCTCGACAACCCGGGTGAACGCAACACGTTGACGGCCCCGATGGTGTCCGAGATCGTGGAGGCGATGGACGCGATCGAGGCCGATCAACGAATCGGTGCGCTCGTGGTCACCGGGACGGCACCGGCGTTCTGCGCGGGTGCGAACCTCGGCAACCTGGCCGAGGCTACCGAGGAGAGCCTGGGGGCGATCTACGAGGGCTTTCTCCGCATCGCTCGGAGCGAGTTGCCCACGATCGCGGCAGTGAACGGCGCCGCGGTCGGCGCCGGGATGAATCTGGCGCTCGGATGCGATCTTCGTGTGGCCGCCCGTCGCGCGAAGTTCGACACGCGTTTCCTGCAGATCGGCATCCACCCCGGCGGTGGGCACACGTGGATGTTGCGGCGCATCGTCGGCCCCCAAGCCACGTTCGCCGGCGTGGTCTTCGGTGAGGTGATGGACGGGGCAGAAGCCGAGCGAGTCGGTCTCGTGCACCGATGTGTCGACGACGATCAGCTGTTGACCGTCGCCGGGGCCATGGCCGCACGCGCTGCGCTCGCTCCACGAGCACTGGTGATCGAGGTCAAGAAGACGATTCAGGCGATGGCCGACATCGACACACATCCGGCTGCGGTGAAGCGCGAGCTCGACCCGCAGGTGTGGAGCACCCGACAACCGTGGTTCGCCGAGCGTCTGGCCCTGCTCCAGCAGAAGATCTCGTCGAAGTAGCCACACCGAACGGACACGATGGTGCCGATCGACGCGTCGATCGTGAGCACGAACTGCATCGTGTCGTGCCCACGGAGTCGGCTCGTCGGCCACGCTGGGTGACCGCGAAGCGCACACGATTGTTACCAAAGGTCACTTCCCCGGCGAGGCGATGAGGCGTACTGTCGAATCACGGGAAGCTCTTTCACCCGTACGTTCCGAGACACAACGGAGGTACAGATGAGCCAACGCCATCGCAGCCAAGACGTGGCACCGCCACCGAAGATGGATCTGCGGGCACACGCCCACAACGAGCGGCATCGCATCAACAGCGAGTTGCACGCCGTGGCGACCCAGGTGAGCGCCGGGTATGAACCCGAAGACGTTCACGAGCCAGGTCGAGCCTGGGTGCCCGAACACCATCACGACGCTGAGAAGGCCAAGGCCCAGGCCGGCCGGAGTGGGGCCCCGAAGCACTGGAAGATGAAGATGTGGAAGCGACGCACGGCAGTGCGTCGGGCCAGGGCCGAGGCGTTCCGACTCGCCGGCGAGTAGCCGTCACCTTCGACGGCTCCGCTCAGACCGCGTCGATCCTCACGCGATCCAGGCGGCCGAGAGTTCGGCGCGCCGCCGAACCCATTCCTCCGCGGTGATCGCAAAGCGCATGTGGTCCTCCCATGTGCCGTTGATCTCGAGATAGCGAAGGGCGACGCCTTCTTCACGGATCGCCAGCTTCTCCATGACCCGTCGACTGTTGGTGTTGCGCGGCACGATGCAGATCTCGAGCCGATGGAGATGGAGCTCCTCGAACGCGAACCGGGCGATCACCGCCACTCCTTCTGCGATGTAGCCGTGGCCGGCACGGTCGCGATCGATCCAGTAGCCGACGGTGCCACATTGGAGCGCGCCGCGCACGATGTTGTTGAGGTTGACCTCGCCCGCGAAGGCGTTGTCGACGAACAGGGCGAATCCGTAGGCAGTGCCCGCTTGCCGCTCGCGTTCGCGGGCTGCGCACCGCGAGCTGAACGCGTCGCGCGAGCGGGTCGGGTCGGCGACTCGGGTAGAGCGCAGAGGCTCCCACGGCAGGAGCCAGTCCTCGTTGCGGAGACGCACCTCCGACCACTGCGGGAAGTCCATCGGCGCAAGTGGGCGCATCATCACCCGCTTGCCGTACAGCCGCAGGCCTGCGACGGAGGGCATCGACGGGTGGCCGAACGCACCTGAGCCGGTCATGGCCGCACCGCGACCGACTCGATCTGCAATCGGCGCATGACCGCGACCACGGCACATGAACCAGCGACCACGCTGTCCACCAGCGCATGGTCGAGTCCCGGATTGAGCATCCGTTCGGCGCGGCACTCGGTCACCAGCGTGCGGAAGACCTCCTCGACTGCGGTTCGGCTGAAGGTGAACGGCAGCACCGCGGCTGCGCCTTGTTCCACCGCGACCATCGCGGTGACCTCGGCGCCGGTGATCGAGATGTCACCGCCGATGACGTCGGGATGGTCGCGGACGATGTCGTCGAGGTGATCGGCCACCCATCCGATGGCGTTGGTGAGCTCCTCCGGTCGAGGTGGATCGGTGGCCAGGCCGAACGAGAGCGAACGCACACCGACGGGGAGCGGGACCTCTCGTCCGTCGACGGTGACGACGATCTCGGTGTCGCCCACCAGCACATGGGCGTTCATGCCGCACCGCCACGGGAGTGGGAGCGAGATGTCACATCAACCGCGTCGATGGGACGGGCAGTGCCGGCCGAGGTGGCGTCACGGGTGATGGCAGCGCGGATGACGGCAGCACGGTCGAGTTCTGCCGCAACCCACCGGCCGACGGGGTCGTCGCCTCCGGCGAGATGCCAGGCATAGTGAGCGTGCAGGCACTTCACACCGATGCGGGTGCCTGCCACGCCACCCGACGGTCGCGGCCCGGCATGGTCGGCGGGGATCAAGGCGTCGCGCTCGTTGGCGTAGCGGCGGTGGGCGTCGGCGATCTGCTCCGGTGGGATCTGGCCCTCGGAGCGGCGCACGCCGCCCGACGACTCGAGCCGGCTGATCTCCCGTGTCTCCCGGTCGCCGACGAGCCAGTACCGCGTGGGCATCGGCGTTCCGTCGTCGAGCACCGGCATGTTCAAGAGCACCACGGGGTCGCCGTCGGCACGGCGGACCACGATCCGATATGCACCCTGTGGCTCGCGTCCCAACAGGTGCTGCACCCGGGCGCGGTCGGCAGGCGAGGGTGCGGCATCGGTGACGATGCGGTGCGCGTCCGCGCCACGATCGTTCACGAGCAGCCTGCGACCGGTGAGTCGGCAGTCAGCGCACAGTTTGCGATCACGGGGCGGATGACGTTTCGGCCGCGCAGATCGGACTACTTGCGGAACCGGCGAAGCACCAGCATGAGCAGAACGAATCCGCCGAGCGCCGGCAGGAGCCGCTTCAGCACCGCGGTGCCTGCAAGCCCGGAGAGCTCGATCGGTTCGTTGGCCGGGCCCTCGATCTTGCGAACGGACGGCCCGGTGGTGGTCGCCTGAGCGGTCGCCGTCTGTGCGGGAGCCGGCGCCGGCGTGGTGTCCGACGACGGCGATGCGGCGGGCGCTGGCATGCCGGCGGAATTGGACGAGTCGGCGGCCGGTGCAGTCGCCGGCGTCTCACCGCTGGCGTCGAGCATCGTGTTGAGGTTGTGGGCGAACTGCGCCATCAGCTTCTTGCTGACGTCGCCCATGATCCCGCGGCCGAACTGGGCGACCTTCCCGGTGACTCGGAGGTCGGTCTCGACAAC
>JAYSLK010000721.1:0-4496 GCA_043725585.1 Actinomycetota bacterium | reverse complement strand
TTCGAGTCCATGATCAACAACCTGCAGGTCTCCACCGAGAACATCTCGGCCTCGGAGTCCCGCATCCGTGACACGGACATGGCGATGGAGATGGTGTCGTTCACCAAGAACCAGGTTCTCCAGCAAGCCGGCACCGCGATGCTGGCCCAGGCGAACCAGATCCCGCAGTCGATCCTGTCGCTCCTGCGCTGATCGGTTGCTGTTCGGCGGAGAAAGGGGGCTCGGCGTCGCCGGGCCCCCTTTCTTCCATCTGGCCTCTCCCTCACACACCTTCCGACGCCTCGACGTCGATGAACCCTGACCCGATCTGACGAACTGCGCCCACCGAGGAGGACCCGATGTCCAACAGCATCAGCTTCACGGCAGCCGGCATCGACGTGCAGTCGATCGTCAGCGGTCTGATCGCGGTCGACCGGCAGCCGATCAACCGCCTCACCAGCCGTCAGTCGGCGGTCAAGCTGCAGAGCGACGCAGTCGGCCGACTGCGCAACAACTTCGAATCGCTCAAGAGTCTGGCGTCGGGGCTCGTCGCCAACGGCATCAGCAAGTTCTCCTCCACCGTGTCGTCTTCGAGTGCGGTCTCGGTCTCGCTGTCCTCCACGGCTGCAGCAGGCTCGATCGGCTTCACCGTCGATCGGCTGGCGCGGGCCCATGGCATCCGCACCGCGCAGACGGTCGCCAGCAACACCTCGGTGGTCACGACGGCCGCTTCGCTCGCGGTGTCGACGACCAGCACGAAGCTCGGACTCGGTGCTGCATCGGTGGGCGCCGGCGTGGCCAATGGCAAGTACACCGTGACCGTCACGCAGGCCACGGTCGGCGCGGTCAAGTCGGCGACGACCGCGCTTGCACCATCCACGGTGATCTCCGCTGGGGCGAACGACACCATCGATCTGGAGATCGACGGCGTGGCGCGAACGCTCACCCTCGCCGCGGGCACGTACTCCGCGTCGTCGCTCGTCGATGCGGTGCAGACTGCGGTCGACGCAACGGGTGGCGGTGCCACGGCCGCGCTCGACGGCACCGGTCGCTTGCGTCTCACCACCACCCACGAAGGATCCGCAGCCACGGTGCAGGTCAGCGGCGGGCTGGCGCTCGCCGCCCTCGGGATGTCGGTCGACGCAACGGCCATCGCCGGGACGGATGGCAAGGTGCAGATCGGCACGAACCCTGTCGCCACGGTCACCTCTGCTGGAATCGGTGGCACGGTCGCCGTGTCGACCGGCACCGGCGACCTCACGTTCGACGTCAGCGGTGGACTCCGCGCCGGCAGTTCCACGGTCGCCGTGGTGTCCACCGGCGACCGCAGCCTGTCATCGGTGGCAGCGGCGCTCAACGGCGCCAACGTCGGCGCGACCGCATCTGCAGTGAAGGTGTCCGACGGCAACTGGTTGCTGCAGGTGAACTCGAAGTCGACCGGTGTCAACGGCACCGTGGCGCTCGATGAGGGCATCTTCTCCGGACTCGGTGGGATGATCCAGACGTCGGCCGCACAGGACGCTCAGATCACGATCGGCAGTGGGCCCGGCGCCTACTCGGTCACGTCGGGCAGCAACACCTTCAGCGAGGTGATGCCCGGTGTCAGCCTGTCCGTGCTGGCGGAGTCGGCGTCGCAGGTGAACGTGAGCGTCGGCCTGAACGAAGGTGCGACCGCCGACACGGTGAACAGCCTGGTGACCTCCATCAACTCGGTGCTCGCCGAACTCAACCTGCAGACCAAGTTCGACCCGAAGACGAGGCGCGCATCGCCGCTGTCCGCCGATGCCGGCATCCGGCGACTCGCCGAGGAGCTACGAGGTGCGGTCACCGCACTGGTCGGCAGCGCGGCGACCGGTCTGGCGTCGACGGTCGGCATCAACGTGCAGCGCGATGGACTGCTGAAGTTCGACCGCGCGGTGTTCGCCGCTGCGCTGGCGAACGATCCGACCGCCGTCGAGCGGGTCTTTGCTCGGGGCGGGAGCTCCACGAATGGGGTCACCTTCGCCAACGCAGCCGACAAGACGATCGCCGGCAGCTACTCGGTCGAGGTGACCACTCCGGCGACGCGAGCCACCACGGGTGACGTGCTCGTGGGAGGATCGCCGCTCGGTCAACGGCTGGGTGTGCGCGTGGGCAGTGTGACGGCCACCTACGACGCAGCCCCAGGAGCATCGACAGCCGACATCGTGAGCGGCCTCAACGCAGCCATGTCGAGCGCCGGGCTGAAGGTCAACGCCGAAGAAAGCGGCGGTGGCGTGCGCCTGACCGCCGTCGGCTACGGCGGTGCCGGTGCGTTCGAGGCCAACCTCGACGTTCTCGGTGCCGGCAGCTGGGGCACCCTGACCGGTACCGACGTCGTCGGCACCATCGACGGCAAGACGGCGATCGGCGTCGGACAACGGCTGCGCTTGCTGGACACCGACGCGTCACCGGCCCGCGGCCTCGAGCTCGACGTGGCAGAGGGACAGACCGGCACCCTCGGTCCGCTCGAGTACTCGCCGGGCGTGGCAGCACGCCTGGTGAACCTCGTCGCCCTCACCACGAGCGACGGGGGCTCGTTGAACAGTTCCGCCAAGACCTACGAGAGCCGCTCGACCGCGTACAACGAACAGATCGCCCGCTACGAGGATCGGCTCACGGTCAGGGAAGCCGCGTACCGGCGGCAGTGGACCCAGGTCCAAGGATTGCTCAACTCGATGCAGAACCAGCAGAGCTGGTTGACCAGTCAGATCTCGAGCCTCAACGGCGGCAGCCGCTGAGCATGCCCCTGGCGGAGCGCAAGCCCGCCAGGACGGTCCTCATGGACCGCGCCCGTCTTGTCCACCTACGACGAACCATGGAAGGTCAGTCATGTCCCCACAGTCACTTCGAGCCAGATTCACCGAGGGCGGTCTCGACACTGCGTCCCCCGCGAAGGTGGTCGTCATGGCGTACGACCGCCTCGACCGCGACATCGCAGGAGCCCTGGTCGCGTTGCAGGCGCGAGACGTCGAGCGGTCGCACGAGTTGCTCGTCCACGCCCAGGATCTGACGAACGAGCTGTTGTGCATGCTCGATCTCGATGCTTGGGAGCACGCGCCTGGATTGGCGTCGATCTACACCTACGTGATCGAACTGCTCACGGCTGCCAACGTGCACAAGCGCGCGAAGGAAGCCAACGAGGCGCGCACGTTGCTCGCCGGCCTCGGCGACGCGTTTCGCCAGGCGGCGATCGCCGCCGGTTCTGCCGCAACTCAACAGATGTCCGGCGCACCGGCGGTGTCCCGTCCTGCGTCAGCTTCTCCTGCGAAGGGCTCGCCGGCGCTTGCCGCACCGGTGATCCGTCCCGTTCCCGTCTTCGCCGGAGCCGACTCGGCTCGGCGGCAGTTCTCGGCGCGTGCGTGATGGTTCGGCCTCACGACGAATCCGAGGCAGCGGCCATCGCTGTCTGGGACGACCTCTTGCGGGCGTATGCCGAGGCGATCGAGCATCAGCGTGCGTATCTGCTGTCGGTGGATGCGCTCGACCACGCGGACGAGTCGGTGGTCGCACCTCCGACGTTCGAGATCCCGACCGACATCCCGCCGATGCCATCGAGCTTCGAGCCCTGGGCGATGTCGTTGCTCACCGAGACGGCTGGCCTCACCGACCTGGCGCATGGAGTGCTGAGCGATCGCCCGCTCGTCCGGCTCGTCCCGCGCGCCCATCGCGCGACGGCGACTGCCAGCGGATCGACACTCGACCAGAAGATCTGACCCGACCATGCTCGCCACCGACTTGTTGACCCTGCTGCTGGTGGCGGGGACCGTGGTGCTGATCATCAGCACCACCATCATGACGCTCGGGTTCAGCCCAGCCGTGCGGCGGCGGCGGCGCCGCGCAAACCATCCCTTGTCGCCGTCGGCTGCGCACACACTGGCAATCGCGCGGTCCCGCGCCGCGACCCATCAGGCCGACCCGAGCCGGGCAGACGGATGGCCGGATGCGCGTCGTCCCACGTCGTTCGTGACGGGACAGATCATCGACATCTCGGACGGTCCTCCCCAGGGTCGGGACATGACGGTGGAGTACGCATTGGCGCTTGCTGAACATGTCGCAGAGACCGACCCACAGTTCGTTGCGGAGGTCATCAGCCAGTGGATCAGAGCAGACTCGACGATCGATCACGATCTGTTCCGCTGACCGTCGGTGACCAACCGTCGCACATCGGTCACGTTCGCGGTGAGTCCTCTCGCTTCGAGCCCTCTCGCTTCGAGCCGCCACGCCTCGCAAGCACCAATGACGGACGCATCTCGCGAAACCTCGCCGACACCGCTGCGATCGCGCAGGCGCGGGATGCAGGCCGGCGAGAGGCAGAGGCGGTGTTGGCCTCGGCCGTCGACGCAAATCGGCGGGCGACCGAGCAGATGAGCATGACTGCCTCGGCCCTCGCAAATGCTCTCGATCAGATCGAACACGTCGACCTCGGCATCCTTCACGACTTCCAGCAGCAGGTGCTCGCGCTCGCCGTGGCGCTCGCCGAGGACATCGTCGGCCGC
>JAYSLK010000720.1:0-2030 GCA_043725585.1 Actinomycetota bacterium | reverse complement strand
GCGCATCGACGACTCGTTGTTGAACCGACTGATGCCGAGCGGAACCACTGCGATCGACTCGAGCTCGGGATACTTGTCCAGCACGTCGGCGAACGTTCGATCGAGGGCAGCGCCATCGTTCACCCCGGGGCACAGCACGATCTGTCCGCGCACGGCGATGTCGTGGTCGAGGAGCGCCCGCAGCCAGCGAAGGCTCATCCCTCCCCGCGGGTTCTTCAACATCCGCGAACGCAGCTCGGGGTCTGTGGCGTGGATGCTCACGTTGAGGGGCGACAGCCGCTCGGTCACCACACGCTCGAGATCCGCCTCGGTGAACCGGGTGAGGGTGGTGAAGTTCCCGTACAGGAAGCTGAGCCGGTAGTCGTCGTCTTTCAGGTACAGGCTCTTCCGCATGCCCTTCGGCAGCTGATAGATGAAACAGAACTCGCAGTGGTTGTCGCACGTGCGAACACGATCGAACACAGCGCTCGACACTTCTGCGCCGAGCGGCTCGCCCGCACGCTTGGCCACGTTCACCGTCTGCACCAATCCACCGCGGCGCAGTTCGATCTCGAGGTCGGCTTCGTCGACGAGGAAACGCCACTCGATGATGTCGCGAGGCACCTGGCCGTTGAGCGCGACGATCTCGTCACCCGCGCACAGGCCTGCCGCTGCTGCGACGGAACCTGCAGCGATGCTGACGACCACCGGAGCTGACACGACCATCAAGGCTATCGGCGTGAGCACCAGGCTTCCCGTGTGCTCCCCCGTGCGGTGTGACCTTCGCGCGACCGGTGCAACCCCAGCTGTGGGAGCTCGCCGGTAGGGTTGCCGGGTGGACGTCGACCGGGTGCTGCTCGCCGAACCTCGCGGGTTCTGCGCTGGCGTCGAGATGGCGATCAAGGCACTCGCCTGGATGGTGCGCACTTTCCCCGCGCCGGTGTACTGCTACCACGAGATCGTCCACAACCGCATCGTCGTGCAGCGGTTCGAGGACCTCGGGGTGATCTTCGTCGACGACCTCGCCGATGTGCCGCAAGGCAGCCCGATCATGCTGTCAGCCCACGGATCTGCTCCTGAGGTGGTCGAGATCGCCCGGGCTCGGGGCAGCTACGTCGTCGATTCGGTGTGCCCGCTGGTCACCAAGGTGCATCACGAGGTGAAGGTGCGGGCCGGAAAGGGCTTTCGAATCGTGTACGTGGGCCACGAGGGCCACGAGGAAGCGGTCGGCACGATGGCGGTCGCTCCCGATTCGATCAGCCGGGTCGAGAGCGTCGCCGAGGTGGACGCTCTCCCCCACTTCGACGAGCCGGTCGCCCTCCTCGCCCAGACGACGCTCTCGCATCGAGACTGGGAGGGGGTGGCCGAGGCGGTGAAGGTGAAGTACCCCGGTACCTGGACACCGGGCCGCAGCGATCTGTGCTTCGCCACCACCAATCGTCAGTCGGCCTTGATGGCCATGGCGGACCGGTGCGATGCGATCGTCGTGATCGGGTCGTCGAACTCGTCGAACACCCGGGCACTCGGGCAACTCGCGATCGAGTCCGGTGTCAGTCGTGTGTACCGCGTGAACCACGCGTCCGAGCTGCCCGACGACCTGGCTGGCACCGTCGGCGTCACCGCCGGGGCGTCGGCCCCGGAGGAACTCGTCGAGGCGGTCATCGCCCGTCTCGCACCCCGAGACGGCGTCGAAGACGTGCGCGTGACCGAGGAGGACGAGTACTTCCCCCCGCCGCGCAACATCCGTGAGTTGCAGTCGGCGATCGGCGTCGCTGTCGCAACGATGCTCGGCGCCGATCCCGGCACGGTCGCGCTCGTCGACGACCGCCACCGCGCGGCAAGCGACGTGCTCGACGCACTTCGGAAGGGATGATCGAACGGTCGCACCACCCGCAAGCGCCCTCCACGAGGGGCGACCAGCTGAGGTGAGTTGGTTACGGTGGCCGGGTGATCTCGCCCACGCTCGACACGTTTCGCCTCTTCCTGCACTCGCTCGCCGCCGCCATATGGGTCGGCGGCCAGTTCGCACTCGCCGGGGTGGTCCCGGTGCT
>JAYSLK010000719.1:0-5928 GCA_043725585.1 Actinomycetota bacterium | reverse complement strand
GTCGACTGCAGCGACCACGAGGTGAACATCAAGATCCTGCTCGCGGACGTGATGGCTTCCACGGGCATGACGATCTCCGAGCGTGATGCATTGCTCGCGTCGATGACCGACGAGGTGGGCGAGCAGGTGCTCGACGACAACCGGGCTCAGACACTCGCGCTGGCGATCGCCCGGCGGCAGGCGCTGCCGATGGTGAACGTGCATGCCCGTTACCTCAACACGCTCGAAGCTGAAGGGTGGATCAATCGATCGCTCGAGTTCTTGCCGACCGACAAGCAGATCGCCGAGCGACAGGCTGCCGGCGGCGGGCTCACGACCCCCGAGTTCGCGGTGCTCCTCGCATACACGAAGACGACCAACATCGAGATGATGGTGCAGACCTCACTGCCCGACGATCCCTATCTCGAACCCGAGTTGGTGCGTTACTTCCCGGCGCCGTTGCGCACGCCGTTCGCCGAGCAGATCGACCGTCATCGGCTGCGGCGCGAGATCATCGCGACCCAGATCGGCAATCAGATGGCGAACATCTCCGGCATCAGCTTCGACCACCGCGTGACCGAGGACTCCGGTGTCGGCGTGGTCGACATCACCCGAGCCTGGATCGCTGCCCGTGACGTGTTCGACGTGGCGCGGTGGTGGGATCAGATCGAAGAGCTCGGCGCCGACGTGCGTCTCGACGTGCAGGTGGAGCTCTTCCTCGAAGCGCGGCGGATGTTGGAGCGGGGCGTGAGCTGGATCCTGCGTCACCGTCGGCCACCGGTCGCGATCGCCGAGGTGGTGCAGCAGTTCAAGGCTCCGATGGAGCGGATCGCGACCGCCCAGGACGAGGTGCTCAGCGGTCGCGTGCGCGATCTCACCTTCGCCCTCGAGGCCAGCCGTCTCGCGTCGGGCGTGCCGGAGGAACTCGCTCAGCGGTCAGCGATGTGGCCACTCGCGCACACAGCGTTCGATGTGATCGAGATGGCGCAGCGCGCGGAGTCCGATGTGTCGAAGGTCGCGAAGGCCTACTGGCAGATGTTCGAGGCGATCGACGCCGGGTGGCTGTGGGACGCCGTCGGTGCGCTTCCCCGCAGCGACCGGTGGCAGACCCAGGCCCGCTCGGCGCTGCGCGATGACCTGTTGTCGGTGCTCGCGGAGTTGACCGAAGATGCGGTCGGCGTCGGCGGCATCGATTCGTGGAAGGCGGCCAACGAACGGGTGCTCGGTCGGGCGACGACGATGCTGACGGAGATCCGCCGGGCCGAGAGCTACGACGTCACGACGCTGTCGGTCGCGCTCAGGCAGCTGCGCAACCTGGTGCTCACGACGGTTCGCGCCCACTGACCGGTTCGGTCGCCCGGCGCGCCCGGTGTCGCTGCGGGAGGGCGGATAGCGTGGTTCGAGCCATGGACGCCCCTCGCACCACCCCGCGCACCACCCTGCGATTCCGCATCGCGCCGTCGCCCACGGGTTACTTCCACGTGGGTGGCGCCCGCACCGCGCTCTACAACTGGGCTCTCGCCAAGCGTCTCGGCGGCACCTTCGTGCTGCGCATCGAAGACACCGATGCCGAGCGCAGCCGACCCGAGCGGAACCAGGGCATCATCGACGCGTTGGCATGGATCGGCATCCACGCCGACGATCCCACGTTCGAGGGCCCCTACTTCCAGAGCGCGTACGCAGCGCATCACGTGGCCGAGGCTCAGCGGCTGTTCGACAGCGGCGCCGCGTACTACTGCGACATGACACCCGATCAGATCCAGGACCGGGCCAAGGCGGAAGGCGTCACGGGCTACGCGGGTTGGTCGCGAGATCTCGGCCTGGGTCCGGCAGCTGGCCGAGTGCTGCGCTTCCGCGTGCCCGAGGGATCGACCGTCGTGTCCGACCTCGTGCGGGGCGAGGTCACGTTCGACAATGCCTCGATCGAGGATTTCGTGTTGCTGCGTGGCAACGGATCGCCGATGTTCCTGCTGGCCAACGTGGTCGACGACGTGACGATGCGGATCAGCCACGTCATCCGAGCCGAGGAGCACCTGCCGAACACGCCGAAGCAGCAGATGCTGTGGCGCGCCCTCGGCCATGAGCCGCCCGTGTGGGCCCACGTGCCGCTGCTGGTGAACGAGCAACGCAAGAAGATCTCCAAGCGCCGCGACAAGGTGGCGCTCGAGAGCTACCGCGACGAGGGCTACCTGGCCGACGCGATGGTGAACTATCTCATGACGCTCGGCTGGTCGCCCGGCGACGAGGAGATCCAACCGTGGTCGGCGATGCAGGACGCGTTCGCGCTCAAGGACGTGGCGAAGTCGCCGGCGTTCTTCGATCTGAAAAAGCTCGTAGCGTTCAACGGCACCTACATCAGGGCGATGTCGGTCGAGGAGTTCGTCGAGGCAGCGGAGCCGTGGTGCGCGCAGTGGCGCGAGTCGCACCCCGACGCGGCGTGGGATGCCGACCGGTTCGCGGCGATGGCCCCATTCGTTCAACAGCGCGCCACCACGCTCGCCGAGGCGCCTGGCGTGGTGGACTTCATGTTCTTGCCACATCCACAGTTCGACGAGAAAGACCTGTCGAAGGCATGGGCGGTCGAGGATGCCGGCGCGCTCGTGGCCGAGACGATCACGGCGTTCGAGGTGTGCGGATGGACGGCAGAGGCGATGAAGGCTGCGTTCGAGAGCATCGCCGAGTCGCACGGTCTGAAGTCCGGCAAGGCACAGGCACCGATCCGCGTGGCCATCACCGGCCGCACGGTCGGCCCGCCGCTGTACGAGGCGATGGAGTTGCTCGGCCGCGACGAGGTGCTGCGCCGACTGCGAGCGCTCCCTGGTGGTGTGCACATCGCGTGAGCGACGACCTGTGGTCCGCGACCAAGGCCCTCGATGGGCCCGTCGTCGATCCCACGCCGGTGGGAGGCGTGCAGATCGTGCAGCCTCGCCGCTGGCCGAAGAGGCTGTTCCTGTCGCTGCTCGCGATCGTGCTGGCCACGGTGGGGTACTTCGGGATCTCGCTGTACCAGGTGTGGTCGACCGGCCGCACCGACGAGGCGCGAGCGGTCGATGCGATCGTGGTGATGGGCGCCGCTCAGTACGACGGTCGCCCATCACCCCAATTGCAGGCCCGCCTCGATCATGTCGTCGAGCTGTGGTCGGCCGGGTACGCCGACACGATCGTGGTCACGGGCGGCAAACAGCCTGGCGATCGCTTCACCGAGGCCGATGCCTCGGCCGACTACCTGGTGGGCCTCGGCGTGCCCGATGCTGCGATCGTGCGCGAGACAGCGGGGCGCTCGTCGTACGAATCGCTGACTGGCGTGGCCCAGCTGCTCGGCCCGCTCGGCAAGCGGACCGTGCTGATCGTGAGCGATCCGTTTCACCTGCTGCGCAGCCGATTGTCGGCCGAGGAGCTCGGCCTGATCGCCTATGTGTCGCCCGCGCCTGACACCACGGTCACCGGCAGCGAGGAGCTCGCTCGCGAGGTGAAAGAGGCCGCCGGGGTGGCCGTCGGCCGGCTCATCGGCTTCGATCGCCTCCTCGCCCTCACCGGCTGACGAACCGCAATCCGCTCGTTCGTGAGCTGGAGCACGCGCCACGCGCGGTGCTGCTCACACTTCGTTCGATTCGTGAGTTGGCGGACGCATGACGCGTGCTGCTGCTCACGGATGGGTGAGGGCGAGTTCGCCGTCGACGGAATCCATCACGCCGGCGACGAGGCGGAACGAGTGCAGTCGATCGACCGGTGCGTGGATGTTGGTGGTGATCAGCAGTTCGTCCGCGCCGGTGCGGACGGCAAGTTTCAGCAGCCCCGCGCGCACGGTGTCGGGCGAGCCGATCACGTGACTCGCCGTCCAACTCCGCACGATCTCGCGCTCCATCGGCGTGTACTCATGAGCGGCTGCTTCCTCGGGCGTGGGATAGACCGTCGGGCGACCTTGACGGAGCCGGACGATGGCGAGCGCGCCCGAGCCTGCCAGCCACTGAGCATGTTCATCGGTGTCGGCACACACCACGTTCACCCCGAGCGCGAGCCTCGGCACCTCGAGCTGGCCCGGGCGGAAGGCGGCGCGGTACGCCTGCACGGCAGCGTCGGTGTTGCCGCCCGCGAAGTGATGGGCGAAGGCGAACGGCAGGCCGAGCTGGCCGGCGAGGATGGCGCTGTAGTCGCTGCTGCCGAGGAGCCAGATGTCGGGGGAGTAGCCGCGTGCCGGCACGGCGTGGATGGTGCCGTACGGGTGCGACGCCGACGAGGATCCGTCGAAGTAGCCCATCAACTCGAAGAGCTGACGAGGGAAGTCGTCGGCTGCTTCGTGACCGGCGCCGCGCCGGAGCGCTCGGGCGGTGAGGCCGTCGGTCCCGGGCGCTCGACCGAGGCCGAGGTCGATGCGGCCGGGATGAAGTGCTTCGAGCATGCCGAACTGCTCGGCGACCGCGAGGGCCGAGTGATTGGGCAGCATCACGCCCCCGGAGCCGAGCCGGATGCGGGTGGTGGCTTGGGCGAGGTGAGCGATCAGGACGGCTGGAGATGAGCTCGCAATGCCGGGCATGTTGTGGTGCTCGGCCACCCAGTAGCGACAGAACCCCAGATCATCGGCCAGCCGTGCGAGCTCGATCGACGAGCGCAGGGCGTCGGCCGGCGTGCTGCCCGACGACACCGGAGCAAGGTCGAGGATCGAAAGCGCGAGTGAGGTCATGCGGTACGCAACGTATCGGGCCGATGTCGGCTTCCCTGAGCGAGCGATGGCGGCGTGGCATCACCCGTTCCACATGCCGAGCCGTGCGGTCCCCCCGCCGGACAATGAGGTGGGAGCATCCGACGGTGGTGGTTAGAATTGGTGTTCCACGAGTTCCCGGCAGGGTCTCGATGGGGAATGGTGTAATTGGCAACACAGCAGTTTCTGGTACTGTTATTCAGGGTTCGAGTCCTTGTTCCCCAACCATCGCACGCTCTCACGAGCTTCGAAGCCGGTCCTGCTGGGCCGGCTTCGTTCGTTGCCGGCCCGGACCGCCGCCGAGCCAGCACTGTCTGGGCTCGATGCCGGACCGAGCCACATCTCGACGAAACGTTCGAACGATGCCGTCGCCGCGTCGACGTCGCCGCCGGAGATGATGTCCAACAGCAGTCCGCGCACGACGGCGATGCCGAGCCGCACGTCGATCGGGTCGGCAGTCGTCCCCATGCGCATCGACAGGCCCGCCTGCTGCATCACCAGCGCGGCCTGTGACACGGTCAAGAGATCTGGGGCCTGGTGGCCGGCATGCGTGCGGTAACCGGATTCGTCCGCCATCGAACGTCCTCCACGAGGAGTGCGGCAACCGCCGCAGCCCCGACCCCAACGGTCGGAACGACGTCATCGATACGAAATCAACTTCCCGGCGATGTTCACACCTACGACCGTTCCACATGACGATTTCGCGACAATCGCGGCGGGCAGGAGGGCAAGTTCACGCCCGGGCTCCGCACGAGAGCGCATCTTCACACCCACGCTGACCAGGCATCGGGAACATCGCCGGGAAGATCGACGGGAAGATCGATGGGTGCCTCCCGGGTGTTCGTCGTGGACTCGATGTCCACACCGAAGTTCACACCGACCTTCACACCCCCGGCTGTCGCCGGATCTCCATCACGATGGCGTCGCGGAGTAGTACGTCATCGGCCGCGGCAATCGCTCCGTGTCGCATCTGCTGCTTGCTGCCAGTGCTCTGACCATGAACGTTCGCGCGTTATGCGGCGACGGGTCTGGGGTGGCCCCATCGTCGTTGGGCTTCGCCACGGATCTTGGCTCGGTGGCGGCGTTCGGCTTCGAGGACTTTCGGGTCGCGGGTGTGGGTGTTGCGCCAGCGAAGGTATTTGCGGATCGCACGCGCGAGGGCGGGATGATCACGGTGGTCGCTGTTGGCGATCACGAACTGGCGTAGTGGCCCGAAGTGGGCCTCGATCGGGTTCGCCCACGATCCATAC
>JAYSLK010000718.1:0-3694 GCA_043725585.1 Actinomycetota bacterium | reverse complement strand
TGTTCACCGGGCTCACGAACTGGCGGTAGCAATGGCTGTACAGGTAGCTCCATCGATCGTTCGAGACGACCGACCAGCCATAGAGGCGGTTGGATGCATCGGGCGCCGGCTCGAAGTAGAGCTGCTGCAACGTGTTGCGGTCGAGGATCGCGATCCAGGTCCGCACGGGCGCTGCGCCGAACCCCGCACCACCGCCGCTCGGGTTGTTCATCTCCACCATGAAGATCCAGAGGTTCCCGTCGATCCCGATCTCGCCGTCCATCGGCCAGAACCACGTCCTGCCATCGATGGTCTGCGCATCGCCGATGAGATCGCGACCGCGGGCACCGAGGATCGTGAAGCACTCCCCCTGCTGCACCAGACCCGCATTGTGTGCGGCGTTCGTCGGGCTGCCGTCGGCGACGTCGTTGCGCAGGTTCTCGTCATTGCTGAAGTGGAGGTCTTGGAACATCCAGAAGATGCGACCATCGGGCAGCGGATAGGCGTGCGGGTAGTCGCCGCCGCCGAAGCCCTGCGTTGCCCCGGTGGCGCCGAGGCCGGGACCGGCAAACGCGGCATCGAGCCGAGCCTCGTCGAGACCGCCGCGTCCACAACCGGGGGCTGCCTCGGCCACGCCTGCCGAGCCGGATGCGACGAGTGCGCCCGCGAGCGTCGACACGACCAGCATCACCTTCAAGGACAGCACCAGCGACGAGCGCGCCAGGAACGACCGCGTCGGGATCGACGGAATGGCGCGTCGATGTCGGGTCACGACACGTTCATCGGCACCGCGCTCGCTGTGCACGAGTCAAGGCATCGTGCAGATCCCACCGAGCGCGCGGCACGACCGCTCGGCACGACCGCGCCCGGTTCGCCGTCGAATCAGTGCGTGAGCAGATCGCTGCAGAACGCCACGGTGCCGCTCACCAGGGCGTGCGGCGCCTCCCATGGCACGAAGTGTCCACAGTCGCGGAGCAGGAACGGGCCGACGTGGCGGGCGAACACCTGAGCAGCCATGAGATCGAACGACGGGTAGATCACGTGGTCGCTCGTGCCGAACAGCACCAGTGTCGACGTGTGATCGTTGCGGCCGAACAGGGTGGGCTCGCTGCGGGCGCGATCGTGGAAGCTGCTCTCGTAGCCACCGAAGCTGGCTCGAACGTGCGCGGCGTCACCGAACGGTTCGGTGTGGAAGTCGACCTCGTCCGGGATCGAGAAGGCACCGGGATGGGCCCAGAAGCGGCTCGTGTAGAAGGTGGCGATGTAGCGCCGGCGCATCTCCATCGTCGTCAGCTCCGCGGCCAGACAATCGGCGTCGAGGCCTTGGCGGAGGAAGTAGTCGGCGGCCTCGCGTGACGCCCTCGTGTTCGGGATGCCCGCCATCGCATCCTTCAGAAACGGCAACGGCGAATTGAACAGCACCATGCGATCGACCCAGTCCGGGTAACGCAACGCGAGGTCCTGGATGACCGGGCCGCCGAGGTCACCTCCCAGCAGCACCACTCGCTCATGACCCAGCACGTCGTGCACCAAGGCGTACAGATCACGGGCATGGCTCGCCACGTCATGGAACCCGTCGGGGCCGACGTCGCTGTCTCCGAAGCCGCGCAGGTCGGGCACGATGACCTCGAAGCCCGCCGCGGCAAAGGGCTCGATGACACGCCAGAACACCCGCTTGCTCTCCGGCCAACCGTGCACGCACACCAGCGGCACGCCACCCGCACCCTCGTGCACGAATGCCTGCGAGAACCCTCGAGGTGTCGCGCGGCGAACAGCGAAGCGGTCGGGGTCGATGTCGGGGCGCACGAGCGGAATGTAGGCCCGGCACCCACTGGGCACTCGATCGGAGCAAGTGACAACATGCACCCATGAAGCGCACCGCGAAGGCCACCCATCACCCGCACGGCGGGGTGCGATGAACGCCGACGAGTTCCGTGTGCACGGCAAGGCACTGGTCGATTGGGTGGCCGACTACCTCGAGACGATCGAGTCGAAGCCGGTGTCATCGAGCGTGCGGCCCGGCGAGGTGCGCGCTCAACTCCCCGAGCACCCTCCCACCGAGCGCGAATCGTTCGAGGCGGTGTTGGCCGACATGGACCGCGTGATCGTGCCCGGCCTCACTCACTGGCAGCACCCAGACTTCTTCGCGTTCTTCCCCGGCAACTCGTCGTACGCCTCGATCCTCGGTGAGCTCGCGTCGGCCGGCCTCGGCGTCCAGGGCATGAGCTGGGCCACCAGCCCGGCGTGCACCGAGGTGGAGACGCTGATGATGGACTGGATGATCGATCTGCTCGGGCTCCCCCAGACGTTTCGATCGACCAGCGAACATGGCGGCGGAGTCATCCACGGATCGGCCAGCGAGGCCTCGCTCGCGTCGATCCTTGCGGCTCGCTGGCGAATCTCGGGCGGTGCGATCAATCACATCGGCGACACCACCAACCTCGTCGCCTACTCGACCAGCCAAGCTCACTCGAGCATCGAGAAGGGACTGCGGATCGCCGGCATCGGCTCCGAACAGATACGCATCGTGGCGCACGACGATCACTTCGCGATGCGGCCTGACGAGTTCGGGACCATGGTGGCCGCCGACATCGCTGCCGGGCTCACCCCGTTCTGGGTGTGCTGCAGTCGCGGCACGACGAGCTCGTTGGCTTTCGACCCGACGGCGGAGATCGCACCGATCGCGCATCGGCACGGGATGTGGGTGCACGTCGACGCGGCCATGAGCGGTATCGCCGCGCTGGTGCCCGAGCTGCGCTGGGTGAACGACGGCCTCGACGTCGCTGACAGCTACTGCACCAACCCGCACAAGTGGATGGGGGTCGTCTTCGATTGCGATCTGTTCTACACCGCCGACCGCGCGGCGCTGCTCGGCGCGTTGAGCATCCTTCCCGAGTACCTCCGCTCCAAGGCGGCCGAGTCAGGGGCCGCGATCGACTACCGCGACTGGCAGATCCCGCTGGGACGCCGGTTCCGAGCGCTGAAGCTGTGGTTCACGATCCGCACCGGGGGCGCGGCCGACGCAGTCGACATGATCCGCCGGCATGTCGCCGCGACGCAGGCACTTGCCGCGCTGGTGAACGACGACGAACGATTCGACGTGGTGGCACCTCACCCACTGAATCTGCTCTGCATGGCGCTGCGTTCGGGCAACGAGGCCACGGACTCGCTGATCGAGCGGGCCAACGACACCGGCCGAGCGTTGTTCACGCGCACCGTGCTCGACGGTCGCGTGACCCTGAGGTTCTCGATCGGCGGCCGAACGACCGAGGAACGGCACGTGATGGCCGGCTGGGAACTGCTCCGTTCGCTCGCCGAGTAACCTCCGCCGTCCGCTTCCGTATCAGCCGCGGCGAATTGTGACGATGAACGACGACCGCCCTCACCGCAGCCACGAGCTCTCCAGATCAGACGAGCAATGGATGCGACGCGCCATCGAGGTCGCCGCGACGGCCCGGCTGCGCACCGCGCCGAACCCATGGGTCGGCGCCATGCTCGTGTGTGTCGATGGCCGAGCGTTCGAGGGTGCCACCGAGCCGCCCGGGCAACGGCATGCCGAACGGGTCGCCATCGATGCAGCTGCGACGGCCGGCGCCGACACCACGGGCGCCACGATGTACACGACGCTCGAACCGTGCTCGCACCACGGCCGAACACCCCCGTGCGCCGAGGCGCTGGTGAGCGCCGGAGTCCGGCGTCTGGTGTTCGCGATCGG
>JAYSLK010000717.1:0-3267 GCA_043725585.1 Actinomycetota bacterium | reverse complement strand
CTCGCGCGCGCTGGCCGCACGCTTTCCCGACAAGGTGCGCCACGTGATCACGCTCGGCAGCCCGTTCCGGCTCACCCGCACCGAGGAGACGAACGTCGGGCGGTGGTTCGACCGTACGGCGTCGATCCACGGCCTGCGCCGCCCGCGCTCGGCCGATTTCCGCCGCGAGCCGTACGCGGGTGTTCCTGCCGTGCGATCGACCGCAGTGTTCACCAAGGGCGATGGGGTCGTGCCGTGGCGGTCGTGCGTGGACGTGCCGGGCCCCAGGTCGGAGAACCTCGAGGTGTACGGCAGCCATTGCGGCCTGGGCTACAACCCGACCGTGTTGGGCATCGTGGCCGACCGCCTGCGTCTGTCGGCCGACGAATGGCGGCCGTTCAGACCCGCGGCATGGCAGGTCGGACCGTACCGAACGCAGGTGTTCGTCGAGCGCTGACTCGTTTGGCGTCGGCGCACGGCGCTCCTGGCCGCGCCGGTGAGTGGCGCCGACGGCGAGGATCGGCGAACCTGGGCAGATGCGTCCGCGTCTCCTGTCCTCGATCGCCGCACTGGCCGTCGTGCCGACGTTGATCGTCTCCTGCGGCGCTGACGAATCGGACCCCGTCGACGAGATGGGCGGCGCCGTCGCCCCGGGACGCGCGACGGTGATCGCCGATGGGTTCGAGTTCCCGACCCAGATCACCGGCGGACCGGGCGATTCGATCCTGGTCGCCCAGCTGGCCGGCTCGGAGGACGAGCAAGCAGGCGAGGTGATCCTGTTCGACCCGACGACAGGAATGCGCGACGTGATCCTCCGCGACCTCGACAAGCCGACCGGTGTGGCGTGGTTGGACGACGAGTTGTGGGTGATGGTGCGTCGAGGTCTCGTGAAGGCAACGTGGGATGGCGACGGCCCTGCAGGTCCCCTGGAGGTGATGCTCGACAACCTGCCGTTCAACGGTCGGAGCGAAGGCACGCTCACCGCGATCGGTGACGGACGCATCCTGTACGAGACGAGTGGTTCGATCGCCGACGGAGAGGTGGTGAAGGGCAGCGGTGTGCTCTGGGCGTTCGACCCTGTGTCGAACACCAGCGCGAAGGTCGCGATCGGGGTGAAGAACGCCTACGCGCACGCCATGTTGCCCGACGGACGGGTGGTCACCACCGACATCGGAGACAACGTCGATCCGCAGCCGGTGGAGGAGGTGAACGTGATCGGCATGCCAGGTCCGACGAATCTCGGCTGGCCCGATTGCGGCGGCGACGAGACGTGTCCCGGCGTGGCATCCCCGCTCGCGACCTTCGATCCGCGATCCACTCCCACGGGCGTTGCCGTGTTCGGCGACGACGCGTACGTCGCGTTGTTCGTCACCGGTCAGATCGTCCGCGTCGCGTTGACGGGCGGGGCGACGACGATCGTCGTCGACGGCCTCGAAGGTCCACACTCGTTGCTGGTGTACGACGGCCGGCTGCTGGTGAGCGAGCATCTGACCGGTCGAATCCTCGAACTGTCCTCCATCGGCTGAAGGTCGTCACCGAGGCATCGCCACCGGTAGCCCCGACCGGGCGCTCACTGTGCCAGCATCCTCGCTCGTGGGTCTCAACAACGACATCGCTCGCTCGCACCTCGAGACACTGATCGAGCGCATCACCGGCATCGAGAAGGCTGCGCCCGCCGACAGCGGCGAGTACTTCATCAGGATCGAGAACGCCGGCTTCTTCGCCCGCGTCGATGGAGACGAGGTGCCGGTCATCCGCGTGTTCTCGGTCGTGGCGAAAGACGTCGAGAAGAAGCCAGAGTTGCTGGAGTCGCTCAACGAGATCAACGGCAGCCTGTCGTTCGTTCGCACGATGTGGATGGGACAACAGGTGATGTTCGTGGGAGAGTCGCTCGCGTTGAACACCGATGTGGCGGAGTTCTCGCAGCTCTGCCGCACCGTCGCCATGGCATCGGATCACTTCGGACCACAGATCGTCGAGGCCCACGGCGGCAAGCCGTTCTTCGAGGAGTCGAAGGATCCCGGCTACGAACTGCCCCAACCCGACCAGCCCGGCTACCTCTGATCTGCAGAGACATGTCGCGGCCTCTGGCACGGCTACCAGGCGACCTCGACCACGCCGTAGGTGACGCACAGACCAGCGGCGTTCAATGCCAACAGCGACAGCACGATCACCCCGACCGCGGCGCGCTTGCTGGTCGATCTCACCAGCGTCGCCGGCACGGGCATGTACCAGTCCGGCAACAGCGCGCCATCGTCGCGTCGACCGAACGGCACGGCGTCGTCGGGGATCGGCGCGTCCGGATCGGCCGCCAGCGCCAGCGAGGTCAGCTCCTCGTCCGACAGCCGCTCCTCGTCGTCCACGTCCACTCCGTCACCCTAGGACCCGACGGTCGGCGCGGCGAGTCGGACACGACCCGCAACGCGGTGAGACGTTGCGGTCCCTCGTCCGGGTTGGCCCAGATTGCCGGACGACGAGACTCGTATCCGGTCAGTTCGGTACGACGATCGCCGACAGGCTCAAGCCGCCCGGGGCCACGGAGCACGTGGAGGTGCCGTCGGTGCGGATCTGTGCGGTGAGCGTCGTCGACTGATTCGCCGCCAACGCCACCGGGCGCACGACGCTGGACGCCTGCTCCGACGTCGCCGTGTCGGCACTGCCGGCAAGCGGGGCCATCGGAGCGCTGGACGCAGGTTCCGGACCGTTGACCAACCGGATGAGCTTGGAGACGTTCGCACCCGTACACGTCGCGCTGACCCAGAGCGTGACAACAGCTTTTCGAGCTGCCAGCGACGTCGGGATCGTGATCGTTGCCCCCGGGATGTCGACGAATGCGCCTGACGTCGCCGAGTCGATCTGCGCCGGGTTGGTGAAGGTGATCAGGGCGATGCCGCTCGTACCGGAAGGACCAGCGGGACCAGCGGGACCAGTAGGACCGGCAGGACCGGCAGGACCGGCAGGACCGCCCGCGGCCCCGGCAGGACCAGCAGGACCGGCAGGACCGGCAGGACCAGCAGGACCAGCGGGACCGGCAGGACCGACCCGGCCGCTGCTCGCGATCCTCTGGTCGGTCTCGGCCTTGGTGTAGTACCGATCATCGTGGTTGTGATCGGCGAAGTACCCGACGACGTCCACGACGAGGTGGACCGTGCCCACATGGTTGTAGAAGCTCACGCGGCCGTCGGTCGCGAGCTTGCTGGTGACCGAGTTGGGGACCGGCGCCTGGCCGGCCACGAAGTTCAGGCTCGATGTGAACGGCCGTGCCTCACCTCCGGGGAACACCGTCAC
>JAYSLK010000716.1:0-3599 GCA_043725585.1 Actinomycetota bacterium | reverse complement strand
GAGATGACCTCGTTGGCTCAGGCGTTCGAAGACCCGATCCTGTTCGACACGGCACTCCACGAAGGCAGCCTCTTCCGCTGGTTCCTGCGCGAGCGCGGCGACCTGCTGCCTGACGACGAGCGCCTGCTCGCCACGGCGTGGTTGACGGTCGATCGGAGCGTGCACGAGGTGGTCTCGGTCGAACGCAACGTCGGGATGACACTGCGCGACCTCGGCACCGGCGACGTCGTCGACGTTCGGGAACGCAACGCCTCGCGCATGGTTCATGTCGGCGAGCGCTTCTGCGCCCGGGTCGTGTCCGACGGCGACTCGCACCAGATCATCGGTGGGGTCTTCCGAGTCGATACCGGCCATGAGCAGACCGTCCTCGATCTGTGTGCCGGGGGTGACCCGCTCGAGCTCTGCGCGTGGGCCGGCGCGCTCGCCCGGCCGCCACGTGTCGTGCATCGGCCGGGGCTGATCGACTCCATGTTCGATCGTGATGCGATCCAGCACGCGCTCGACGAACTCGGTGACGCCGACGAGCCCACCGTGATGGCCCGCCTCAACACCGAGATCGCACGGCAAGCCCAGCAACGGTGGCTCGACGACAGCGTGCCGGCGCTCGAGGGTCTCACCCCTCGGCAGGCTGCGGCTGACCCGACCCGTCGCGAGCAGCTCGAACGATTGCTCTCCGAGTTCGATCGCCAGGACGAGCGCATCCGCGACCTCGATCTCGGCACCGGCGGCACCATGGGTGGGCTGATCACCTTCGACACCGCAGCCCTTCGACGCGAGCTCGGCCTGGCCGGAAACCCCTGAGCGGCGTAGGAGCGATCGACGCGGCCCATCGTGCCGCGTTCACCGCCCGACGTGGTGGCGAGATGACGAGATGACGAAGTGACGAGATGACGTGGTGACGAGATGACCGTGGCGATTCTCGAAGCAAAGTAGCCCGTCAGCAAGGGCTCGTGGGATACTCATCGCTGTGAATCCTGAACGAGTCTTGAAGGGCACCTTCATGGTCGCCGCCTTCGCCAGTTTCTTGCTGAGCATCATCATCTACTTCCAGGCTGGCGATGATGTGAACGGTCGGCTCAACGGCATCTACATCGGCATCTGGGTGCCGTCGATCCTCGCCCTCGGTGCATTCGTGCTCGCCCACAGGCAGCCTCGGCAATGACCGAGACGGGTGTGTTCGTCGCCGGCTCCATCGTGACGTTCATCGTCTTCACCGGCGCGTTCCTCTACGCGATGTTGAGTTTCGGACGCTGGGCCGACCGCGACCGAGATGCGATGACCCCAACGAAGAAGGGGTGACCGCAGGGCCGACCCGGCCTGTTCACCCGGTGTTCCAGGCCTTTGGCCGACCCGGCCGCCTGCTCGTCTCACTGGTGTGCCTGTTCGTCTCACTGGTGTGAGAGACGAGCTATCCGCCCGAGCGCCATGGTGAACAGACGCTCGCCGATCCAGGCTGCCACCGGCGCCAGGATCCGAGGGAGATGGGGAACGGTCACGACCTCGCGCCATTGCACGACCGCTGAGCCCGTCGAGATCCCGGCCGACACCGAGAACTCCGCTTCGCCGACGAGCACTGGTCCGAGCTTTGCGATTCGGGCGCGTCGGCACGATTCGTCGTCGATCCGTTCGATGAGGTGCATACGATCCTCCAGCGCCAGCCGCCCGACGCCAGACCATGCCGTGAAACGGTCGGGGTCGCCAGGGTCGATCTCGACACGGGTGAGTGGGATCCACTCGCCGTGACTTTGCCAGTCCGTGAGGCGCTTCCATGCGAGCTCTGGCGTCATCGGCACGATCCGGCTCAGCTCGAACGAAACGGTCGTCGTCATGGCAAGAGGAACCCCCGACGGACGTGCGGCATTCCGCTGTTGGCCATCGCGGTGCCTTGACGCCGTGGGTGGCGACGGTTAGCAATGCACGGTGATCCGTGCCGTGCGAGACAAGATCGTTGGGTCGACGACGTCGCTGTTCTCACACGGACCGAAAGCGCTCGAACACACGCTCGACCACATGGGCGATGCAGGGTTGCTCGGGCCGGACTCGGTGTCGTGGCGGGTGATCGGGGACGCGGCAGCATTCGTCGGAGGGATCCGGGCTCTGCTCGTGCAGACGGCTCATCCGGAGGTGGTGGCTGGGGTCGAACAGCACTCGCGCTACCGAGACGACCCACTCGGCCGGCTCAACCGCACGTCGGTGTACGTCACCGAGACCACGTACGGAGCGCTCCCCGAAGTCGAAGCCGCTGTCTCGGCAGTACGCGTGGCTCATCGACCGGTGACGGGGCGCTCCGAACGTGGAAAGGCCTACAGCGCAGGCGACCCGGCGATGGCTGCGTGGGTTCACAACGTCCTGACCGACTCCTTCCTCGTTGCGTTCCAAACCTTCGGGCCCCATCCGCTCACGACCGACGAAGCCGACCGATTCGTCCAGGAGCAGATGCGGATCGGAGCGCTGCTCGACGCGTCACCGCTCCCGTCGTCGGCAGCCGAGCTGTCGCGGTGGGTGTCCGAGCATCCGGCGCTCGCAAGCAGCGATGCACAACGGCATGCAGTCGAGTTCCTTCGTCGTCCGCCGCTGCCGTTCGGAGTGCAGCTCGGCTACCGGCCGCTGTTCCAAGCCGCAGTCGCCACACTCCCCATGTCGATCAGTGGCGCGATCGGGCTGATGACGAAGCCGGGAAGCGCCCGTGTTGGTCGAGCCGTGGTGAACGGCCTGCGTTGGTCGCTCGGTTCCTCGCCGTCATGGCACCTTGCGCTCGTTCGAGCCGGTGCCCCGATTCCGCCACGCCTGTTTCGTCAACCGTTGCCGGCCGGCGCTGCTGCCGCCGCAACACAGCGCACCTTGCCGGCCACGGATCGGTGAGCACCCAAAGCGGTTCGGGCGAAGGCTCTGTGGTTCCCAGGCAGTCCCAGAACAGCGTTTGTGGGCTGCTGTCAGGGTGATAGAAGCCGCACGACGATCAGCGCTGCGATGAATCCTCGGATGCTCCATCCCGCGGTGCGAATCCAGTTCGTTCGCACCAGGCGATTGACGCGTGCCGGGTCGTAGCCGGCGGCCAGGGCCGTGTGCTGAGGCACTTGCAACAGCACGGTGCTGGCATGAACCACCGCGAGCACGGCCAGCCCGATCAGTGGCCAGAGACGGCCGACGCCTGGCGGTGGAACGAGCGCAAGCCACACACCAGTGATCCCCTCGGCCGCCATCAGCGGACCGACGACGAGAGAGGTGCGTTGCTGATGCTTCTGCTCGTACTCTGCGAAGCCATCGGAACCGACGGCCGCGAAGAGCGGGTAGTGCACCACTTGCACGAACCAGATCAGACCCACCATCGTCGCGGTGGCGACCAGGTGGATCGTCACGACGACCGGCTCAGACACATTCACCGAAGGCTCGCTAGATTCAGCACGGATGAACCCAACCGAGAGCGCGCCAGGATCATTCCTCGCCGCAGCGCCGTGCCGGCACAGAGCGAACTCGCAGCAGGGTCGATGCAGATGAACGGCCCCCATCCACTCGATGGAATGTCGGTGCTCGTTGCCGGAGCGACCGGTGGGCTCGGCCGAGCGATCGGCGCCGAGCTGGCTCGCCGGGGTGCTGCG
>JAYSLK010000715.1:0-3107 GCA_043725585.1 Actinomycetota bacterium | reverse complement strand
AGCGGGAGCTGCGCGCCGTTCGACACGGCGTTGTTCGCCTCGTAGTTGGCGGTCGACACGGTCGGCCGATCACCGCACGGCCATGCCGTGATGTACCCGGGGCCGTTGGCGTTGGTGACCGTCAGGTTGAGCGACACCGCCTTGGCACCGGTGGGCACACCACGCACGCCCGCGATCGGCACCACCATCACGGTGCCGGCCTGCAGCTGATTGCCGCCGGTGCCGCTGTTCATCTCGGGCCGAGCACGATCTCGGGTGTCGACGAACCGGAACGGATCGGATGGAGTGAACCGACGCAGTGAGCCCGAGCTCAGGTAGCCGGTCAGATCGACGACCAGGTCGGTGTCGTTGAGCGTGAACACGCACACCTTGCCGTTTGCCGACACCGGGGTGACGACGAGGTTCGGGCGCACCCGGCCAGGGGTGGGGTTGAGGTTCGACACGAGCGGCCGCTCGCCGTCGCAGGCATAGACCGTGATGTAGCCAAGATCGCCCGCATCGGTGCTCGTGACATTCAGCGTGACCGCGCTCACACCGGCGGGCACGCTGCCGCTGCCGCCGATCTGCAACTCGACCGTTTGGCCGGCGCTGAGTCGGCACGATGTCGAGCACGGCACCGTGCGAGTGTCGAGCAGGCGAACCGGAGCGACCGGGGTGAACTTGGCCGGACCGGACGTGCCGAAGTAGCCGTTCACGTCGACCACCAGGTCGGTCGCCGTGGTCGAAAAGACACAGACCCTGCCGCTGCCGTCGAGGGGAACCGTGGCTGCGTTGGGGGCGACCTCGCCAGAACCGAAGTTCACCGTGGAGACCACGGGCCGGACGGCACCGCAGTTCCAAACGGTCAGGTACCCGCCGCCCACCTGGCCGACGATGGTGAAGTTGCCGCTGATCGCGCTGGCACCGCCGGGCACACCGCCGCGACCGCTGATCTGCAACGTCTTGGTGACGCCCGCCTCGAGGCGGGTGGCGCCGAGGTTCTGCCGGGTGTCGACGACACGGGCTGGCGTCACGGGCTGGAAGCCGGCCGACGGTCCGACCGGGGTCGCTGTCGGCGCCGGCGCGACGGTCCCGAAGGCTGCGTCGGGGTCGACGGTGAAGCTCCACGTGACCGTTCGGGCCTGGCTGGTCACCGTGACCGAGTACGTGCCTTCCACCAGCGGGTTGCGAGGGATCGCGACGATCGCGTTGTCGGCCGAGAGGATCGCCTGGGCCGTGCCATCGGTGTTGAGCCGAGACAGGCTGCAGGTCTGCAACGGGCCACCCGGCCCGGTGACGGCGGTGGTCACGTTGCCGTTCACCGCTTCGGGCATGAGGGCGACGACGGGCAGACCCGTGGGCTCGGTGGTGCTCCATCCGCAATACGCACGGGGATCAGGGGTCTCGACGATGAACCTGTTGAGGTTGGTGGTCGACCCGTTGCCGGGGAAGAGCACCGGCTGGGTGCGGGGTGTCGACGGTCCGAGGCCGCGCAGCACGTCGAGGGTTGCGCCCGAGCGCCACTTCGGAGTGGAGGGGTTGTCGCACTTGCCGAAACCCACCCGCTGCAAGTTGGGGCGCAGCACGCCGATCGCATGGAACGGGCCGGTCATCCACAGTTCGATGTGGCTGCGGGCGCTCGTTCCCGCCACGCTCGACACGGCGACGTTGCCGCTGTTGCCGGCCAGATCGCCTTCGGGGGTGTAGCCGGGGCGGCCCGGGATCTCGTCGTGTGCGATGTCGTTCTGGAGCATGTAGCACGAGTGCTTGTAGGCACCGTTCGACAGGTTGGCATCGTCGCTCACGGGCGGCAGCGCTGCCATCTCACGGAAGTAGTTGACGGTGGTCAGCCAGTCAGCATCTGCGGGGATGAACGTCGGAGTGGCCTCCGCGGCCACCTGTCCGGGGAAGGTGGCCAGCGCCAGCGCGCAGCTCACCAAGCTCCCTGCAATCCTCCATGATCTCGCCATAGTCCCGCTCCGTGGTCCGCTCGCGTTGTCAAGGAGGTATCGGACCTTTCGCGGGAATCTCTTGAGAGCGATTGTGCGGACCCCCACCGGGGGCTGACGATCAGACGAAGTCTTGAAGTGTCAGAGAGATTTCCTGTGACGGCGACGGTCAAGAACGAGCCTCGGGGCGGCCACCAGCCCTCGCAGCAAAGCCGACACGTGGGCACCCCGGGGCGCCCAGCGCAGGCGACGGACCGACAACCAGAGGCCGCGGCGCACGTCGCCCCACGGTCGGTGCCGAAACAGAACCCACACACGGTTCCGTTCTCGGAAGAACACGGCACGGTCACCGACCGAGGCCATCGTTGCGCTGCCCCGATGGCACACGCGGCTGGCCGGGGCCAGGCGGTAGCGCCACCCGAGTTCGGCACCTCGCAGCGCGAGATCGACATCTTCGTAGTAGAGGAAGAATCGTGGGTCGAAGCCGCCCGTCGCTCGGGCGAACGCCGCGCTCAGCAACACCGCTCCCCCGGTGAAGATGCCGAGATCGCGGGGCAGCAAGTCGGTCGGATCGTCGGGGGAATGCATCCCGATGTCCGTGCCGGCACCGTCGTTGCCGAGCATCACGCCGAGGCTGTTGACGGTGGGCGGCTCCGAGGCGAACAGCAGCTTCGGCTGCACCGCTCCCACCCGCTCACCATCCAGCTCGGCGACGAGCGGACCGAGCCATCCGGGCTGCACCGCCACATCGTCGTTCAGGATCATGATCGCGGTGGCCCCGTGCGCGAGCGCGCGCTGGATCCCGAGGTTCATCCCACCGGCGAAGCCGAGGTTGGACCCCGAGATGCACAGGTCGACGCCGGCCAGGAGCTCCGGGGGCAGCCGGCTCACTCTGCCCCCGTTGTCGACGACGATCACCTGCACGGCGTCGTCGGCGCGCTCGGTCCGCAACGCCGCGAGGCAATCCTCCAGCATCCCTGGCGGTGGGTCGTACGTCAGCACGACAGCGGCGATCACCCAGCCCATCGTACGGGGACGACCGTCAGGGAGCGGTCGTCCTGCCCAAGGGGTCGATCGCGTTCCGGATCGCCGAACTCGACCACCACGTGACTGGCATCGAGTTCCTAACCGTCAACGTCGAGGTGCACGGCTAGCGTGCCCCACATGACCGGCACCCTC
>JAYSLK010000714.1:0-2412 GCA_043725585.1 Actinomycetota bacterium | reverse complement strand
GGTCCCCGTCGCCCTCCGTTGGCCGAGCCGCAACGGTGCCGCCCAACGAGTCCACCGAGCCATTCGAGTGCCACCCGCCACCCCGGGGTGGATGCTCGTACTCGGTTCGACCTCGTGGCACTCGGGCGGGGGTGTGGGACTCGGGCGGGGGTGTGGGCCCGCACCCCAGATCTGCGACCGGCGACCCGTCGCCGACGAGTTCGACGAACTCGGCGAGCAATGTTCGGTCGAGCGGCGCTTCCACCTCGGCACTGATCTCGGTACCGATGCGTACCGCGTACAGATCAGCCGTGGCGTCGAACGCGGCTCGGGTGCTCGACACCTGTGTCGGGTCGCCCATGACGACGAACCTACTGTTCGGGCGGTGCGCGGGTCAGCCCGAGTTCCGCGCCGACTCCCATTAGGTTGGCGCGATGACCTCCTCCACGAAGAAGAACATGCAGTACCGCCGTCTCGGCCGCAGCGGCCTGCAGGTGTCGGTGCTGTCATTCGGCTCATGGGTCACCTTCGACAACCAGTTGAAGGACGACGCGGCGCTCGAGTGCATGCAGGCTGCCTACGACGCAGGGAGCAACTTCTTCGACAACGCGGAGGTGTATGCCGGCGGCGAGAGCGAAGCCATCATGGGTCGGGTCATGGAGCAGCTCGCCTGGCCGCGGCACACCTTCGTGCTCACCACCAAGTTCTTCTGGGGGATCCACGGTCGACTGCCCAACATGCAGAACACGTTGAACCGCAAGTATCTGATGCAGGCGATGGAAGGCTCGCTCGACCGAATGCGCGTCGATTTCATCGACGTCATCTACTGCCACCGCCCCGATCCGAACACTCCGCTCGAAGAGACGGTCTGGGCGATGAGCGACATCATCAGCTCCGGCAAGGCGCTGTACTGGGGCACCAGCGAGTGGAGCGCCGACGAGATCCGTGGCGCGTGGGACATCGCCGAGCGCCACCACTTGCACAAGCCGGTGGTCGAGCAGCCCCAGTACAACATGTTCAGCCGTCGCCGCGTCGAGAAGGAGTACGCCCGCCTGTACGACGACATCGGTCTGGGCACGTCGATCTGGAGCCCACTTGCATCGGGTCTGATCACCGGGAAGTACGCGAACGGCATCCCTCAGGATTCCCGCGCTGCGTTGCCCGGGCATGGCTGGCTGGCCGACAGCCTGACCGACCCGGCGCAGGTGGCGAAGGTCGAGAACCTCCGCCCGATCGCGGCCGAGCTCGAGTGCTCGTTGGCCCAGCTGGGGATCGCATGGTGCGCTGCGAATCCGCACGTGTCGACGGTGATCACCGGCGCCAGCCGGGCCAGTCAGGTGATCGAGAACTTCGCTGCGATCGACGTGCTGCCGAAGCTGACGGCCGAGGTGATGGCGCGCATCGACGCAGTCATCCGCTGACGGTCGCGGCGACACACGCGATCCTGTTGCAATCGGCTGTTAGCGCTGTCTGGCGATGTGTCGCTGGGGGCGTGGTCAGCGACGCACGACGCGTGGATTGCCGCTGGCCCACAGCACCGTGAGGTCGCGGTGACGGATCCTCCATCCGGCGGCGGTGCGCTCCACCCGGTCCTCGTACGTGCCGGCAACGATGTACTGATCTCCGCCCTCGCATCCCGTCAGCACGTGCTGGGCATGGAACTGACATCGCTGGGTGCCCACGTCGCCGTCGACCGCGACGAGCTGGGAACCCACGATGTGCTGGCTGCACGACAGCGGGGAGAGCACCAGGTGCACCCGCGCCCAGATCGCGTCGATCCCTTCCTGCATACCTGTGCCCAACACGGCGGTGGCGTCGGGCAGGAACACCCGGTCGAACGCCGGGCGATCGAGGCGGTCGATCGCCCAGCAGTACTGCGCGGCGAGATCGCGAATCGCTGCCTCGTCGATCAGACGTCGTAGGGAGAGCTCGAGGTCGGCGGGAGCGTTCATGATCGCAACGTAGCCACCGCGATCGGCCAGCTCGGGACCAAGGGCCCTATCTCACCGACCGATCAATTACGTACCGTCAGCCAGGGGACGAGCCTGGGGAGGGACACAAGTGCGGCAGCGCAAGCATCCGCTCAGCGGAGCCATCTACGACGTACGCGACGACGGCCTGGTCGAGGTCACGCTCGACGGCAGGGTAGGTCTGTTCACTCACGAGGGTGACCATGTGTCGGGCGAGATCCATCATGCCGACCCTCATTTCTGCTTGTGGTTGGCAGGCCCTCAGGTACCTGCGTCGATGGCGCGGAACCCCAAGGACCTCCCGAGCATCGCTCGGCAGTATCAGCAGCAGCATGCGACGACAGGGGGAGCGCAGTGACCGCCATCGACGAGACCGTCTCGCCCGTCCGCTCGGGTGGCGCCGACTACCAGGACCTGCTCGACGCCGACACGAAGGACGCGCCGGTCGTGCTGCGGATGAGGA
>JAYSLK010000713.1:0-3922 GCA_043725585.1 Actinomycetota bacterium | reverse complement strand
AGCTCCTGTTCGGTGGGGTCGATCGTCGCATCGTCGATCGCTCGGTACAGCAGGGCTTGGCTCTGCTGGTGCTTCAACTGCATCTGTGCCCAACCATGTTGCTTCACGGCGTGGTCGCGGCGCGGTCCGGTGACCTGGCCCGGCAGCTCGCCGCGCAGGTAGGCGGCGGTCGTGTCGAGGATGCCACCGGTGAGCCCGAGATAGCTGGGGCACAACGAGAGGAACAGCCACGGGTAGCGCACGGCGGCCTGGTTGTAGGTGCCGGCCGGCATCCATTCGTTGGCGTTCGGGACGAACACCTGGTTCATCAACAGCGTCCGCGACACGGTGCCACGCATGCCGAGCGGATCCCAGTCGTCCACGATCTCGACCCCGTCGTCGTCAGCCGGAACACCGAGCAGGCGGATCTCGTCCTCGCCCGGTGTTTGGCAGGTGACGTTGTAGAACGTCGCCGCGCCGGACAGCGAGGCGAAGATCTTCCGGCCGGTGACCAACCAGCCGCCGTCGACAGGGACCGCCTTGGTGGAGACGCCGGAGGTGGCGCCGGGTGCCGACCCCTCGCTGAAGGGCTGACTGTGGATCGCTCCGTCCTCGATGACGCCTCGGTACATCTCGGTGCGGATCGCGTCGTGGCGCTCACGCTCGGCAGGGGAGAGGTCGAGTAGATCCGCGACCTGGCCGCACCACAGCATCGTTGCGTTGTGCATGTTGAACGTGAGGCCGGTTGCGCCGCAATGCCTGCCGATCTCCTCGCTCACGCGGATGTAGTCGGCATACGTCGCACCCAGGCCGCCGCAGCGTCGTGGGACGCACACCCCGAGCAGACCGTTGGAGCGGAAGTCGGCGAAGTTCTCGTGGGGGAAGCTGGCCTGCCGGTCGTAGACCACCGCCCGCTCCTTCATGGCCGGTGCCATCGCTCGCACGAGGCCCACGAGGTGCTGGCGGAACTCCCGGGTGCCGGGCGGGGGCAGGGACTCGGAGGTGGCGGCGGAGATGTCGAGGGACATCGGGCGATCATGCCCGCGGACCACGGCGTTGTCAACAGCGTTGACACGCCGGACGACGGCGAGCGCATCAGACCGACGATGCGACGGTGGCGGGTCGGAGGCAGACCTGCCTCGACCTGCTGACAGCCTGGACAACGCCGTAGTCAACACCGTTGACCTGTGGGCACCGATGAGTACGATCGGCGCATGGACGAGTCGACCGCTGCAGGGGCCATGAGCGCGATCGTCCGCGACGTGCACGGCCAGCAGATCGCGTGGCGCGAGGCTCGCCCAGCCGGAGGGGTTGGCGATGTCGTGCTCCTGCTGCACGGACTCGGCGGCAGCCGCGTGTCATGGGAACCACAGCTCGCCGACCTGGGCAGGCGCGCCGTGGTGGCCGCATGGGATCTGCCCGGGTACGGATCCTCCCCACCGCTCGACGGTGCCATGACGTTCCCGTCGCTGGCCGACGCGGTGGCGCGATGGGCCGACGAGATGTGCGCCGATCGGTTTCATCTGGTCGGGATCTCCTTCGGCGGGATGATCGCCCAGTACGCGGCGGTTGCGCACGCCCACCGCGTCGCGTCGCTCACGCTGCTGGCGACCAGCCCCAAGTTCGGCCTCGACGGCACGCTGCCGGGCGAGTGGCGCGCCGCTCGTCTGGCTCCGCTCGATGCCGGCCAGGAACCGATCGACTTCGCCGATCGGGTGCTCGGCGCACTGGCCGGCCCGAACATCGCCGCCGAGGCCTTCGCCGGACAGCGCGCCGCGATGGCGCGCATCTCGGGCAAGGCGCTTCGGCGGTCGATCGACTGCCTGATCACCCACGACAGTCGAGCGACGTTGCCCCGGGTCGCGGCGCCGACGGCGGTGTTGGTGGGGGAGTGCGACGACGAGACGCCGATCGCATACGCGCAGGCGATCGTCGACCTCGTGCCCCGTGCCACCCTCGAGGTGGTGCCGGGCGCAGGGCACCTGTTGAACGTGGAAGCGCCGGAGATCGTGAACGCTGCGATCGTCCGCCAGATCGAGAGGAGACACCGGTGACCACCGAATGGCGTTACATCCGGGCATTTCGCGATCAGTTCGTGCGGTGTGGGCTGCACGAGGGCGAGGTGGTGACGATCTTGAGCGAGTCCCAGAGCCGTCCGGCGCTCGTCGAGACGGCCAGGCTTGCCGCCCAGTCGCTCGGTGGACGGGTGAGCGAAGTCGTGCTCGCGACGCCGTCGTCGAGCCATCCGGTCCCGATCAGGTCGACGGGCGCGTCGCAGGCGATCGCCGGCAACCGCTCGGTCATCGCCGCCCTGGGTGCTGCCGACATGGTGATCGACTGCACGGTCGAAGGGCTGCTCCACGCCCCCGAGCTCGGTCAGATCCTGAGCGCCGGAGCGCGGGTGCTGATGATCTCGAACGAGCACCCCGACACCTTCGACCGCCTCCGGTGGGATGCCGACCTGCCCCGCCGGGTCGGTCTCGGTCTCTCGAAGCTCCGGTCGGCGTCGGTCATGCGGGCCACCAGTGCTGCGGGCACTGACCTCTCGGTGCAGCTCGCAGGAGGGTTCTCGGCGGGCTCCACAGGGCTCACCGATGGACCGGGCTCGATCGCTCACTGGCCCGGCGGTCTCGTGCTGGTGTTCCCCGCAGCCGGTTCGGTGAACGGCGAAATCGTGCTCTCACCAGGGGATGTGAACCTCACCTTCAACCTCTACCTCAAGTCGACGGTGAGGCTTTCGATCGTCGACGATCACATCGTGGAGATCGACGGTGACGGCCTCGACGCAGAGCTGTTCCGGTCGTACCTCGCCGCCTTCGGCGATCGCGCGAGCTACGCCACCAGCCACGTCGGGTGGGGGATGAACCCTGCGGCACGGTGGGACGCGCTCGAGTTGTACGACAAGCGCGAGACCTGGGGGACCGAACTGCGCGCCGTCGCCGGCAACTTCTTGTACTCCACCGGTGCGAACGAGACCGCCGGCCGGTTCACCGCCGGCCACTTCGACCTTCCCATGCGCAACTGCACCGTCACCCTCGACGGCGACCCGGTGGTGGTCGCGGGCGACCTGATCCCCGACCTCGCCCCAAGCCCCGCCTGACCGCCTCGCCCCAAGCCCCGCCTGACCGCCCCGCCCGAGTCCCACGCTGCCGCCCGAGTCCCACGCCTCCGCCCGAGTCCCACGCCTCCGCCTGAGTCCCACGCTGTCGCCCGAGTCCCATATGGTCGACCGGAGTGTGACGGTCCACCCCGGGGTGGACCTTGGCACTCGGGTCGACCGCGTACGACTCGGGTTGAGCGCTGGAATTCGGGCGGAGCGCTGGGACTCGGATCCGTCGGAGCTGGCGAGGGATGAGGCAACCTTTCGCGGTGTCCCAGCGTTTCGAGAACATGGATGTGGCGTTCGTCGATCGCTTCGAGGAGTTGCACCGTGTGGCGTACCGCGCTGCCTTTGCTGTGCTCGGTCGCCGCTCGGACGCAGAGGATTGTGCCCAGGAGGCATTGGCCCGCGCGCTCGTCCGGTGGCGCACGGTGCACACCTATGCCCCAGCGTGGGTGGTCCGCGTTGCGACCAACCAGGCGATCGATCGGGCCCGGAGTGCCGCACGGACCTCGGCAGCGTTGGCGACATCGGGTGTCCACGATCCGATGAGCGATCGCAGGCGAGACCTCGTCGTCGCGTTGCGGTCGCTCCCGAAGCGCCAACGCGAGGCGGTCGCGCTGCGCTATCTGGCGGACCTCTCCGAAGCCGATGCGGCATCGGTCATGGGCTGCAGCATCGGGACGATCAAGAGTTCCACATCCCGCGGACTCGAACGACTGCGGGCCGAACTCGGCCCGCAGTGGGCATGGGAGGACTGAGATGTTCGAAGATCTCCACGATCCGGACCCGCCAGGCGCGGGCCTCGACACACTGGCGGCTGTCAGCAAGCGGGCGCGGCAA
>JAYSLK010000712.1:0-7530 GCA_043725585.1 Actinomycetota bacterium | reverse complement strand
CTGGTCGCTCGGCCCGAGTCCGGCCCGATCTCCCGCTCGCTGCTCGCCACATTCCACGCTCCCACGTCTCCAACTGCGCCGGTCACTCGGCGACGCTCGGCGACGCAAGATGGGGGAACGCTCGCAACGGCCGAGGAGAACACGGCCGCTCTGGAGGCACGATCCGACAGCGGCGCCGTCAGTCGAGTGGCTTCTGACGAACAATCGGTGGTCGACTCACGCCTCGTCGCCACCGTCGTCACTCTCGTCACTCTCGTCACTCTCGTCACTCGAGAGAATCGGAGCGACCGAGGCAACGATCTGGCCATCGTCGAGGCTCATCAACCTCACACCGGTGGCATCGCGACCCTGGGAGCTGATGTCGCCGACGCCCATCCGGATCATCACACCTCCACTCGACACGGCGACGATCTCATCGTCGAGCCCGACCATGAATGCGGCGACGACCTTGCCCTTCTTGCCCGTGAGCTTGATGCCGATCACGCCGATGCCACCCCGACCCTGGGTGTTGAACCGGTCGAGCTGGGTGCGCTTGCCGTACCCGGACTCGGTGATCATCAAGATCTCGGTGTCGTCACGAGCGACATCCACGCTGACGACCTCGTCGCCGGCACGCAGCTTCATCCCGCGCACGCCGCCGGCATTGCGGCCCATGGCGCGAACTTCACCCTCGTTGAAGCGAATCGTCATGCCGCTCCGGGCAACCATGAAGATGTCGTCGGTGCCGCTGGTTTCGATCACCTTCACCAGTTCGTCGTTGTCACGCAGATTGATGGCGATCAAGCCGTCACGGCGGGACGAGTCGTACTCGTGGAACGACGTCTTCTTCACCGTGCCGTTCTTGGTCGCGAAGAACAGGTTGCGTTCGCCTGCGAAGTCGCGGGTGTCGATGATCGCCTCGATCGTCTCGTTCGCCTGCAACGGCAGCAGGTTGACGATGGGCATGCCCTTGGCTGCCCGCTCGCGTTCGGGGATGTCCATCGCGCGCAGTCGGTAGACCTTCCCGCGGTTGCTGAAGAACAGCAAGAACGCGTGCGCCGTGGTGAAGATCACGTTTCGCACGATGTCGTCGGTCTTGAGCTTCGCTCCGCTGACCCCGCGACCGCCTCGTCCTTGCGTCTTGAAGTTCGCGGCAGGAACGGCCTTGACGTACTGGGCCTGCGTCATCACGATGACGAGCTCTTTGTCCTCGACCAGGTCTTCGATGCTCATCTCACCGGTGTCGAACGCCACCTGGCAGATGCGCGGCGTGGCGAACTCCTCGCGGATCGCGAGCATCTCGCTCTTGATCACACCGCGCAGCTTCTCTGCGGAATCGAGGATGCTCTGCAGCTCGGCGATGCGCTCAGCTACTTCTTCCATCTCGCGCTCGAGGTCGATCCGGCTCAATCGGGTGAGCTGCCGGAGCTGCATGTCCAGGATGTCGACCGCTTGGATCTCGGAGAACTCGAAGGGCTCGGCCATCAGCGCAGCTCTCGCCGAAGCAGCGTCGTCGCTGGCGCGAATGAGCGCGATGATCGCGTCGATCACGTTGAGCGCCTTGAGGCGACCCTCCAACAGATGCGCGCGCTTCTTGGCCTTGTCGAGTCGGAACTCGGTGCGTCGGGTGACGACTTCCACCTGGTGGCGGATGTAGCCCTGCAGTGCGGTGACCAGGTTGAGGGTGCGCGGCACGCCATCGACGAGGGCCACCATGTTCACGCCGAAACTGGTCTGCAGCGACGTGAGTTTGAACAGGTTGTTGAGCACCACGTTGGCGTTGGCATCGCGCTTGAGCGTGATGACCAGCTCGGTCTTGCCGCCTGCGGAACCGTCGTTCACGTCGCTGATGCCATCGAGCTCGCCCGAATCGACCAGTTCCTGGATGCGTCCGGCGATCGACGAGCAACTCGTCTGGTACGGCAGTTCGGTGACGACGATCTGGTAGCCGCCCTTGCGGGTCTCTTCGATGCTGGCCGTCGCTCGCATCTTCACGCTGCCGCGCCCGGTGCGATACGCATCGAGGATGCCGGCACGACCGAGGATCGACCCGCCGGTCGGGAAGTCCGGCCCCTTCACGAACGTCATCAGATCGTCGACCGTGGCCTCGGGGTGGTCGATCAGGTGCACCGTCGCGTCGATCACTTCGCCCAGGTTGTGCGGAGGGATGTTCGTGGCCATGCCGACGGCGATGCCCTGGCTGCCGTTCACCAGCAGGTTCGGGAACCGCGACGGCAGGACCGTCGGCTCCTGTCGGCTGGCGTCATAGGTGTCGACCATGTCGACGGTGTCTTCGTCGATGTCGGCAAGCAACTGCATCGCGAGCGGGTGCAGCCGACACTCGGTGTATCGGGAGGCGGCGGGGCCGAAGTCCGGCGAACCGTAGTTGCCGTGGAAGTCGATCAGCGGGTGACGCAGCGAGAACGGCTGAGCCATGCGCACGAGGGCGTCGTAGATCGCGCTGTCGCCGTGCGGGTGGTACTTGGCCATGGTGTCGCCGCTGACGCGCGCCGACTTGACGAACGGGCGATCCGGACGGAAGCCCTGCTCGTCCATGTCCCAGATGATGCGGCGGTGCACCGGCTTGAGTCCGTCGCGGACGTCGGGCAGGGCGCGCGACATGATGACCGACATCGCGTAGTCGAGGAAGCTCCGCTCCATCTCGTCCTGCAGGGCGATCGGTTGCACGGACAGAGACGGGTCGCGCTCGACCTCGCCACCGGATGGCGCACCGTCGGCAGCAGCGCCGTCGGGACCCGACGGAAGATCAGAATCGTCGGGCAGATCGGAATCGTCGGGGGGGTTCGGGGTGTCGCTCATCAGAAGTCGAGGTTCCTCACGTCACGGGCGTTGGTCACGATGAAGTTCTTGCGGAGATCGACGTTCTCGCCCATCAACACGCTCATCATCTCGTCGGCGATCGCCGCCTGCTCGACCTCCACCTGCAACAGCGTGCGCGTGGAGGCGTCCATGGTGGTCGGTTTGAGCTCTTGCCAGTCCATCTCGCCCAGGCCCTTCAGGCGCTGGAACTCCTTCTTGTGGTTCGGGTGCGCTTCCAACCACAGCGCCTTGGCGTGCTCGTCCTTGAGGTAGATCTTCTCCTTGCCGATCACGGTGGAGAACAGCGGCGGCTGCGCGATGTACACGTAGCCGGCCTCGACCAGGGGACGCATCTGCCGGTAGAAGAACGTGAGCAGCAGCGTTCGGATGTGGCTGCCGTCGACATCGGCGTCGGCCAACAGGATGATCTTGTGATAGCGGGCCTTGGCGGCGTCGAACTCGTCGCCCACGCCGCCACCGATCGCCGTGATCAGGCTCTGCACCTCGTTGTTCTTCAACATCTTGTCGAGCCGAGCGCGCTCGACGTTCAGGATCTTGCCCCGGATGGGCAGCAAGGCCTGTGTGCGCGGGTCGCGGGCGTTGAGCGCCGAACCGCCGGCCGAGTCGCCCTCGACGATGAACAGCTCGCTCTCGTCGGGGTTGCCGCTCGAGCAGTCCTTCAACTTGTCGGGCATGCCTGCACCGGCGAGCGCCGTCTTGCGCCGGATCGCGTTGCGAGCGTTCTTCGCAGCCACGCGCGCCTGGGACGCAGCTTGGGCCTTCTTGACGACCCGATTGGCCTCGGTGGGATTCTCTTCCAGCCACTCGGCGAGGCGCTCGTTGGTGGCCTTCTGCACGAACGACCGCATCGGCACGTTGCCCAGCTTGGCCTTGGTCTGCCCCTCGAACTGAGGCTCGCGCAGTTTCACCGAGACGATCGCAGTGATGCCCTCACGAATGTCCTCGCCGAGGAAGAGGTCGTCTTTCTCCTTCAGCAGGTTCTTCGCCTTGGCGTACTTGTTGACCGTGGCCGTGAGGGCGGTCTTGAAGCCTTCGACGTGCATGCCACCTTCGATGGTGGAGATGCCGTTCGCGTACCCGTGGATGCCCTCGTGGTAACCGGTGTTCCACTGGATCGCGATGTCGAGGGTCTGGCCGCCCTCGCTGTCTTCGTCCTCGTAGTGGGCGACCTTGCTGAACAGCGCCTCTTTCGACATGTTGAGGTGTTTGACGAAGTCGACGATGCCGCCCTTGTACTGGTACGTGACCTGCTGGGCCATGCCGTCGCGCTGATCTTCGAAGACGATCTCGAGGCCCTTGTTGAGGAACGCCATGGTCTGCAACCGCTCGAGCACCGTTCGGGCCACGAACTCGGTGCCTTCGGCCAGGAAGATCGTGTGGTCGGGCCAGAACGTGACCGTGGTGCCGTTGATCCGGGTGTTGGGCGGTGTGGGGCCGACGTCGGCGAGCGCGCCTTGTGGCTTGCCGCCCTTGGCGTACTCCTGCTGGTAATGACGACCGCCACGATCGACCTCGATGATCAGGCGTTCGCTCAACGCGTTGACCACGCTGACGCCAACGCCGTGCAGACCGCCGGAGACCTTGTAACCCTCGCCGCCGAACTTGCCGCCGGCGTGCAACACGGTGAGCACGACCTCGGCCGCGCTCTTACCCTTGTGCGGGCCGGACGGATATGGGTCGACCGGAACGCCACGACCGTTGTCGTCGACACGGCACCCACCGCCGGCCAGGAGCGTGACGCCGATCCGGGTGCAGAAGCCGGCCATCGCCTCGTCGACGGAGTTGTCGACGACTTCCCAGATGAGGTGATGGAGACCTTGGAGACCCGTGGAACCGATGTACATACCCGGTCGCTTCCGCACCGGATCGAGGCCCTCGAGGACTTGGATGTCCTTGGCCCCGTAGTCGGAGTTTCCGTTGTTGGTGTCGCTGGACACTCACACCTCGAGTCATCAACTGGATACGAAGACGATCGCGGGCGGAAAATGCTTCCTGACCTGCGGCGTCGTGGTTGGCGGAGGGCTGCTGGCACAGGCACGGTGTGTGCCTCGAACAGGGGCCGCAATACGGTGGTCAGTCTACCGTGGGGGTGCCTCACAGAGGTGGAGGCCCGGCCTGCGCGAACCGCCCAACCCGACGTCACGACCGACCAGCCGGCGGGCTGGAAACTCGGCCGCCTGGCCCTCGGTCAGCTGCGTCTCACCCTGATCTCGAACTGCCGGATATCGGCCCCGACGACCTCGCGGAGTCGCTCCCGCAGATCGGCCTCGAGGAACTTCAACTGAGTGGCCCACGCCGGGTCGTCGACCTCGACCACCAGACGATCACCATCGAGCTTCACCGGCTGCACATGGGCGGCGACGGCCGGTCCGACCACCTCGTCCCAACGTCCGAACACACCGCCCATCGCCTGCGACGGCACGGCGCCGACCTTGGCCGACTCGGGTCCGCGCAACGACCGCACGACCCCCGTGAGCGCATCGCGGATGGGAACCGGTTCAGTCGCCATCGAGATCCACCGTATCGGCGACGTCGTCGCCTGGCGCGTGGACCGTGCCGGCCACGATGCGCACGATCGAATCGGGATGGGCGGCCTCGGGCAGCGACGCAGCGGTGGTCAACACGACCTGGCCGGCAGGCAGGTGGCGCAACAGTGCGGTCGCCCGTTGTGGGTCGAGCTCACTCAGCACGTCGTCGAGGATCAGCACCGGTGCGCTGCCCGTGCGGTCGGTGATCAACCGATGAGCACCGAGGCGGAGCGCGAGCGCCACCGTGCGTTGCTCGCCCTGCGACGCGTGCGTGCGGGCGGGCATGCCGTTGACGAACAGCTCGACGTCGTCGCGATGCGGACCGATGGTCGACACACCTCGGCGAACGTCGTCGACGCGCGAGTCCGACAATGCCGCCGCCAGACCGCGCCGCCGCCAGACCGGCTCGTAGCGCAACTCGATCGGCGTCGCCGTGCCGGCCAGCTGCTCGTAGGCCTCCTGCACCATCGGATCGAGACGTGCCACCAGCACCGATCGAGCATGACCGAACTGATCGCCGAGCTGCGCGAGCTTGGCGTCCCAGACGTCGAGGGTGACCTGAGCCGCCTCGTCCAGGCGTCCATTGGCTTGCTTGAGCAGCGTGTTGCGTTGCTTGACCACCCGGTCGAGCTCGAGGCGCATGGCGTCGTACTTGAGGGCCAGGGCAACCAGCGTGTCGTCGAGGAAACGCCGCCGCTCACCAGGACCTTCCTTCACCAGAGCCAGGTCGTCGGGCGAAAACACGCTCACCCTCACCACCCCCAACAGGTCGCGAGTCCGAGGCAGCTTCTGGCGGTTGACCAGCACCCGGTTCCGACCGGAGCGGTTCAGCTCGGCCTCCACCAGCACATCACGCCCATCTTCTTGTTGCACCGAGGCGCGGATGACGGCGCTGTCGGCACCGACACGGATGAGTGCTTCCGCAGGAGCTCCGCGGAAGCTGTCGAGCGTGGACAGGTATCCGAGTGCCTCGGCGAAGTTCGTCTTGCCCTGACCGTTGAGGCCGATCACCGCCGTCGTGCCGGGTCGCAGTTCGAACGTCGCCGACATGTAGTTCCGGTAGTCGACGAGTTCGAGCCGCGTGACGATCATCGCGGCGCGATCGACGTGTTCGAGCAGGGCCACGCCCGAGCGGTGTCGGAAACGGGCACGTCGCAACAGCTGGCGCCGCCGCCGGCGATCACGGGACGCGGACAGGCATCAACAGGTAGAGGTAGTCGTCTGAGCCCACGCCGCGAACGACGGCTGGCTTCAGCGAATCGATGGTCGACAGCGTGATCTGGTCGGACGACACCGCTTCGACACCAGCGGCGAGGTAGTCGGGGTTGAACGCCACCACGAGATCGGAACCCTCTGCGCTCGCGTCGAGCTCTTCGGTTGCGTTGCCGACGTCTTGGGTGATCGCCGTGAGCTTGAGCCCGTCTGCTGCGATCGTCAACCTCACCGGGGTCGCATCGCGGGCAAGGATCTTCACACGACGAATGGCCTCGAGCAGGGGCTCCCGATCGACCGTGACCACGTTGGGATGGCTGGCCGGGATGAGCTGTCGATAGTTCGGGAACTCGCCCTCGATCAGTCGGGTGGTGAGCCGGGTGGTGCCAATTTCGAATGTGGCGTCGCGTTCGCCGAGTCGCAAGACCAGCTCTTCGCCGAGACCGAGAAGGCGTTGGAGTTCGTTGAGTGCTCTGCCAGGCACGAGCACCTTCTGGTCGGTGCCCAGCACGCTGACCCCTGGGAGGTCCCGCACAGCGAGACGGTACGAGTCGGTGGCGACCAGGCGCAGGCCATCGTTCTCTGCGGTGAGCAGCACGCCCGTGAGGATCGGCCGCGCCTCGTCGGTGCTGGCGGCTCGCACCACCTGGCGCAAAGCCTCGCCGAACGCAGCAGCATTGATCGTGACCGCGCTGGACGCGGGTGCCGACAGGCGCGGGTAGTCGTCGAGCGACAAGGGTCGCACCGTGAACTGTGACCGTCCGCCGCTGATCTTGACGTCGTCATCGGTGACATCGACGTCGACCTTGCCGGAGGGCAGCGAACGGACGATGTCGCTCGACAACCGGGCCGGCAGCACCACACCGCCATCGGCCTCTCCGCCGACGGCGATCTCGAGCTGGATGGTGAGATCGAGATCGGTGCCCGTGACGGTCAGCAGATCGCCGGACAACTCGAGCCGCAGGCCTGA
>JAYSLK010000711.1:0-2312 GCA_043725585.1 Actinomycetota bacterium | reverse complement strand
GGGTGCCGACGTCGCTGTTGTCTTGGCTGTTGTCTTGGTCGCCGGCTTGGGGACTGGTTTGGTGGCCGACTTCGCGGCGGTCTTGGTCGCCGGCTTCGCGGTCGCCTTGGCCGTCGCTGCCGTCTTCGTCGTGGACGCTCTCGAAGTCTTGGCCGACGTCGATTTCGGGGCTGACTTCGGGGCTGACTTCGGGGCTGACTTCGAGGCGGTGGCGGCGGACTTGGCGGCGGGCTTTCCCTTGGCCGGCGCCGCCTTCGCTGCAGCCGAGTTCGAGTTCTTCGTTGTCTTCGAGTTCTTCGACGCAACACTCGGGGCAGGTTGATTGCGGGCCGGTTGCGGCTTCGCTGGCTGCTTCTTGGCAGTGGCCATCTGGGGTGCACCTCCGTCGACCGAATTGAGGGCCGGATGCTACCTGGCCCACACCGCCAAACCTGACCATCTGCAGCAGCCATCTGTCGCTTCGTCGGGTCGGTACCGACTCGACGGCTGGTCCACGGTGCCGCGCTGGTTCGATCAGGCGCGCTCCACCTGCACGATGATCGCCTCGCCGTCGAGATCGACCGTGCGATCGTCCGTCCCGCCGAACGACGCCGCGTCGAACGACACCGAGACCGAGAGCGTCTCATCGGCGAGGAACGTGAGGTGCGGCGCCACTTGCCGGCGCACCTCCTCGGGGACGGCCAACCGCAACACGATCCGATCGGACACGGCCAGGTCGGCGTCGCGACGTGCCTGCTGCACCAACCTGACCAGGTCGCGGGCGGTTCCCTCGGCCTGCAGCTCGGGCGTCACCTCGGTGTCGAGCACCACGACGCCGGCGCCGCCCGACAGCGACGAGCTGGCACCGTCGCCGGCGACGACCAGCTTCAGCTGGTACTCCCCCGGTTGCAGCTCGAAGCCGCCGGCGACGACGAGATCGTCCTGCCGCGTCCACTCGCCCGACTTGACTGCCTTGATGACCTGTTGGGTCTGGCCGCCGAGGCGAGGGCCGAGCACCGCCGGCACCACCTGCAGCTCATGGGTTGCGACCGAGGCGACGTCATCGGTGAGAACGACGCGCTTCACGTTCACCTCGTCGGCGATGAGATTCGTGAACCCCGCCAGTCGATCGGCACCGGGCACGGCCACCGTGAGGCTGGCCAACGGCAGGCGAACCCGACGCTGGTGTGCCTTGCGGACGCGCAGGGTCGCCGAACACACCTCGCGAGCCAGGTCCATCGTCTCGACGAGATCGGGGTCGGCAGGCAGTTCGGCCGCGTCGGGCCAGTCGGTGAGGTGCACGCTGCGCTCACCGGTGAGGTCGCGGTACACGGCCTCGGTGGTGAGCGGCAACAGCGGGGCCGCCACGCGGCACAGCACCGACAGCACCGTGTGCAGGGTGTCGATCGCGGGCTGATCACCCGACCAGAAACGATCACGGCTCCGGCGCACGTACCAGTTCGTGAGCACGTCGAGGAAGGTGCGCACCGTTCCGCACGCTGCGAACAGGTCGTAGGCGTCCATCTGAGCGGTCGCATCGACCACCAGGTCATGTGTCTTGGCGAGGATGTATCGGTCGAGCACATCGGCGCTGTCGGTGCGCCACGTCCCGACGGTGTGCTCGGCGTTGGCGTATAGCGACAAGAAGTACCACGTGTTCCAGATCGGCAACATGATGTGGCGGACGGTGTCGCGGATGCCATCTTCGGTGACCGCCAGGTCGGTGCCGCGAAGGATCGGTGAACTGAGCAGGTACCACCGCATCGCGTCGCTGCCATAGGTGTCGAACACCATCATCGGGTCGGGGTAGTTCTGCAGGCTCTTCGACATCTTCATGCCGTCGTCGCCGAGCACGATGCCGTGGCTCACGCACGTGCTGAACGAGGGATGGTCGAACAGCGCGGTCGCGAGCACGTGCAACGTGTAGAACCAGCCGCGTGTCTGGCCGATGTACTCGACGATGAAGTCTCCTGGGTAGTGACCGTCGAACCACTCGCGATTCTCGAACGGGTAGTGCACCTGGGCGAAGGGCATGCTTCCGCTCTCGAACCAGCAATCGAGCACCTCCGGAACCCGCCGCATCATCGACTGGCCTGTCGGGTCGTCCGGATTCGGCCGAACCAGATCGTCGACCTGGGGCCGGTGGAGATCGGTCACGGTCACGCCGAAGTCGCGTTCCAGATCGGCGATCGATCCGTACGCATCCACGCGTGGGTACTCGGGGTTGTCGCTCCTCCACACGGGGATCGGCGATCCCCAGAACCGGTTGCGGCTGATGCTCCAGTCGCGAGCATTCGCGATCCACTTGCCGAAGCTGCCTTCCTTGACGTGCT
>JAYSLK010000710.1:0-3778 GCA_043725585.1 Actinomycetota bacterium | reverse complement strand
ACACATGGGAACGGGTGAAGGCGTGCCAGCACTGCGGCTGGATCTTCGTCGATGCGTCACGCAACCGCAGCGGTCGCTGGTGCTCGATGTCGGTCTGCGGCGGGCGCGAGAAGGCCCGTGCCTACCGAAGCAGGCGGCGCGGTCCGCACGGGGTCGGATCAGGGCGCTGAGGTCGCCGTCGAGGTCGAGGGGGAGGGGGAGGGGGAGGGGGAGGGGGAGGTCGAGGTCGAGGGGGAGGGGGAGGCGGCCTCGTCGCCGACGAACACCACCTGACCGGTCTCGACGCATGCTCGATCTGCGGTTCGCCTCATCGGCACCCAGTCGGCGGCGTCGGGGATCACGATGAACGCCAGCAAGACGCCGTCGCCGAGATCGACCTGGGCGACGAACTTGTGAGGCTGCTTCACTTCGGCGAGCGCATGTGGGTCGCAACGGCTCTCGGTGAAACGGATCGGGACCTCCGCGACGGCCTCGTCGGCGTCGAGCACGGCGACGAGATCACCCGGCGCGCTGTCGACGGCCTCGAACGAGTACGGGATGGTGCCCGAGATCGAGTCGATCGTGATGGTCCCGGCGCCCGTGCCGCGCGTGAGGCGCAGCGAGCCCGCAGTGACGGGGCGTCCCGCGTAGGTCTCTTCGTGCAGATCGACCCACTCGATGGCGACCGATGCGACGATGAACTGGCGCTGGCAGTCCTCGAGGTACAGACGGCGAGCCAGATGCCAGCGGTCGACGACCGGTACCTCGCGCACCGAACCATCCGCCAACCCCAGCATCACCACGGCGTCATCCATCGACGGCATGGTGTCGATCGAACCGTCGCCGACGCACGACGCGCCCGGAAAGGGGACGGGCAGGTCGATGATCTGCCCGCTCACGATCGTCGTGTCCCGTGGGGTGAGTGGACTGGAGTAGCCCGTCCAGACGAACTGAACCGACGAGACCTCGAAGCGTTCGTCGGTGTCGTTGACGATCTGGAGTTGGAACTGCCCCTTCGCGGGGTCTTCGCGGTTCTGCTGTGGCACGGCCACCAGGATCCCGACTGGAATCGGGATCTTGGGCTCGGTGGTGGGAGGTACGTCGTCGGTCGTGTCGGTCGTGTCGGCCGCCGAAGCCGGTGCAGCCGGTGCAGCCGATGTCGCGGTGGAGACCAACGGTGCGTCGGAGGCATCGTCACCGCAGCCGCCACACACAAACGCCGCGGCGACGAGCACGCCGATCACCCTCGTGCTCACGGCGACCCGGTAGGTGGATCGATCGGAACTCATCACCATCATCAAGCTGATGATAGTGACGTTCGAGAGCGTTGATCGACATCCTCCACGAACCTGGGTCTCACCCTTGAGCACGGACCCCGCGCCACCTAGAGTGCCGCCCGATGACGCAGCCGGCCGTGGGGACGATCGAAGACTTTGCCGGCAGGCCACGCGGCGTTCAACTGCTCGTCGGTGTGTTGCTCGCCCTCGCCGCGCTCGTCGGGTTCAGCTCGCCGGCGTCGGCCGATGGCGAGTCGATCCAGGTGCAGGTGAAAGACCAGCAGCGCAACGCTGCCGGCAAGACCGACAACCAGCCGGTGCCCGGCGTGTCGGTCACCGTGCTCGACGCATCCGGTGCGGTGATCGGCACCGCGGTGACCGATGACAAGGGCGTGGCCCTGGTACCCGTCCCGGGCAAGGCCGACTACACCGTCAGGATCGACGAGTCCACGTTGCCCGACGGTCTCGCGTTGTCCGCCGAGAACCCCGCTGAACAGCAGGTGACCGAGGCCGGGTTCGTGACTTCGAAGAAGATCGTCAACTTCTTCACCGGAGCATCGCAGAGCGAGTCGACGTCCACCACCGAGCGGATCGCCCAGCGCTTCGCCGACGGCATCCGGCTGGGGCTCATCATCGCGATGTGTTCCGTCGGGCTGTCGCTCATCTTCGGCACGACGGGCCTCACCAACTTCGCCCACGGCGAGATCGTCACGTTCGGTGCGATGGCCGCCTACTTCCTCAACGACCGCGGCGTCCACGTGCTCATCGCAACACCCCTGGCCGTCGTGGCGGGTGGGTTGTTGGGCTACTCGCTCGACCGATGGGGCTTTTCGAAGTTCCGTGCCCGAGGTGTGGGGTTGATCTCGCAGATGGTGATCACGCTCGGCATGTCGATCGCGTTCAAGAACTTCTTCCTCTGGCGATTCGGCGGGCGTGACAAGCCGTTCCTCGACTACACCAACCAGGTCGGTTCCAAGATCGGTCCGATCACCATCACCCCGCGCGACCTCATCGTCACCATCCTGGCGTCGATCGTCCTGGTCGTGGTTGCGCTCACGCTCCAGTACACCCGGCTGGGCAAGGCGACGCGGGCCGTCAGCGACAACGTCGACCTCGCGTCGTCCACCGGCATCGACAGCGCCAAGGTGATCCGGATCATCTGGATCGCCGGCGGCGCGCTGGCCGCGTTGGGCGGCGTCTTCCGAGGTCTGGACGAGCAGGTGTCGTGGGACATGGGCACTGCGTTACTGTTCCTCATGTTCGCCGGCATCACCCTCGGAGGTCTGGGCAGCGCCTTTGGAGCGCTGGTCGGCGGCTTCGTCGTCGGCATCCTCGTCGAGACCTCGACGCTCATCGGTGTGCCCACCGAGCTCAAAGCAGCACCTGCGCTGCTGATCCTGATCCTCATCCTCCTCGTCCGGCCGCAGGGCATCCTCGGGCGAGCCCAACGAGTCGGCTAGGGAGGCGCGATGGATATCGGAGGGGTGCTCGAGAACGCGATCCTGCAGTTCATCGGGTTCAACGCGTGCTACTACGCGATCGCTGCGATCGGCCTCAACGTGCAGTTCGGCTATGCCGGCCTGCTCAACTTCGGGCAGGCAGCGTTCATGGCTGCCGGTGCGTACGGGGTGGGCCAGACCGCCTCGATCATCGGGATCTCGTTGTGGTGGGGTGTCCTGATCGCGATCGCCTACTCGGTGTTGCTCGGACTGCTGATGGGCGTGCCGACGCTGCGATTGCGGGCCGACTACCTCGCCATCGTCACCATCGCGTCTGCCGAGATCGTCCGATTGGTCGTGCGCTCGGTGAAGTTCCGCGACCAGTTCGGTGGCACCGACGGTCTGAAGGACTTCGCCGACACCTTCCAGAGCGTGGGCATCAACCTCGGCTTGGACTCCGCAGGCGAGTACGGCTTCTGGTTCTTCCAGTTCAGCGGGCGAACCCTGTGGAACCTGATCGTCGGCTGGAGCCTCGTGGCCATCTTCGGCGTCACTGTCTGGCTGCTGATGAAGAGCCCTTGGGGTCGAGTGCTGAAGGCGATCCGCGAGGACGAAGACGCCGTGCGCAGCCTGGGCAAGAACGTCTTCAGCTACAAGATGCAGGCCCTCGTGCTGGGCGGCGTGATCGGATCATTCGCCGGCATGATGCTGGCGCTCGGCAACGCCAACGTGCAGCCCGACAACTTCAGCCGCGACCTCACGTTCTTCGTCCTCACCGGCCTCGTGCTCGGAGGCGTGGCCAAGGTGACCGGCTCGATCATCGGTCCGATGGTCTTCTGGGGCATCTACTCCCTGCTCGACGGCTTCCTGCGCGAGCTCGTCGACAAGCCGGTTCGCATCGGCGACTTCACGTTGCTGCAGTCGACCGACGTGGGCGTGGTCGTGTTCATGGTGATGGGCATCCTGCTCGTGCTGTTGATGGTCTACCGACCGCAAGGGCTGTTCGGGAACAAGAAGGAGATGGCTTTTGAAGGACGCTGACGACCAGTCCGCGACCGAGCCGGTCGCCACACCCGACGCGCC
>JAYSLK010000709.1:0-6521 GCA_043725585.1 Actinomycetota bacterium | reverse complement strand
GTGGCGGGGGCAGGATTTGAACCTGCGACCTTCGGGTTATGAGCCCGACGAGCTACCGAGCTGCTCCACCCCGCGCTGTGTTGGACTCCAAGGTAGCGGCGCCACCACCGTGATCGCAACCGACCCGGTGGGTGATCGCGAGGCCAAGATGTGTCCATGACCGCTTCCCTGATCGATGAGGTCCGTTCGAGACTCGACGACGGCTGCATTCAGACCGACCGCGATGTCATCGCGGCGTATGCGCAGGACCGCGCCATCTTCGAACGCGCCGGCACCGGCGCTGTGCTGGTGATGCCTCGTACCCCCGCCGACGTCGTCGCGACGATCGAGGCCGCGCGAGCTGCGGGCGCCGCCGTGGTCACTCGAGGCGCCGGCACCGGTCTCTGCGGCGGCGCGAACGCGTCCGAGGGATGCGTGATCTTGTCGATGCACCGCATGAACCGCGTGGTGAGCATCGACACTGCGAATCGGATGGCACGCGTCCAGCCTGGCGTGCTGAATGGTGATCTGAAGCGAGCTGTCGCCGAACACGGTCTGTTCTACCCACCCGATCCGGCCTCGTACGAGATCTCCAGCATCGGCGGCAACGTCGCCACCAATGCGGGCGGCCTGTGTTGCGTGCGCTACGGCGTGACTCGTGACTACGTGATCGGGCTCGAAGTCGTCCTCGCCTCCGGCGAGGTGATCCACACCGGCAGGCACACGTTGAAGAGCACGGCCGGTCTCGACCTCACCGGCGTGTTCGTGGGGTCGGAGGGCATTCTCGGTGTGATCACCGAAGTGACGGTGAAGCTCGTGCCGTTGCCCGGGCCGCCATGCACCGCCGTCGCGTACTTCGGCGACCTTCCCTCGGCCGGCCGAGCGATCCTCGACATCTTCCGCGACGGCCATGAGCCGAGCCTGATGGAGATCGTCGACCAAGCCTCTCTTCGTCAGGTGAACGCGGTGTACCACATGGGCCTCGACACCACGGCGGCTTGTCTGCTGCTCGTGCAGTCGAGCGGCGATCGAGCAGTAGCGGTGATCGAACAGATGGCCGCGGCGTGTCTTGCCCACGGGGCCACCGAGGTGCACCACGTCACCGATCCAGAGGAGGGCGACATGTTCGTCGAGGTCCGCCGTCGGGTGTGGCCGGCGTTCGAGCATCTCGGCAAGGCGATGTTGCCCGAGGATGTGGCGGTTCCTCGTGAGCGGCTGGCCGACCTGCTGGCCGGCATCGTCGAGATCGGCGAACGCCACGGCATCGACCTGCCCACGGTTGGCCACGCAGGCGACGGCAACATGCATCCGATCCTCGTGTTCGACGGCTCCGATCCCGTCGAGGTCGCTCGGGCCGAAGCCGCATTCTCCGACATCGTCGAGCTCTCGCTCGGACTCGGCGGAACGATCGCCGCCGAGCATGGCGTGGGCACGTTGAAGCGGCGATTCCTGAAGCGCGAGCTCGACCCGGTGCACCACGCCTGGCAGCACCGCATCAAGGCGGCCTTCGACCCCACCGGCATGCTCAATCCCGGCAAGGCGATCTGAGATCTCGATCGTCTGCCGCCGCAACCCCAAGCTCTCCATGTGCGATCGATGCATCGCTGTTGAGCTGTTTCGAACTCACTCGAACTCACTCGAACACGACTCGAACACGACTCGAACGAATCTGGAACGACCCTCGAACAACTCACGAAACACCGGCGCTGCGTCGAGGAACGACTGCCGGCCGATCGGTAGCGTCGGCGGCATGCTCACATGGAACGAAGTGATCCGCCTTGCTGACACGGGCAACGTCGCCCCGCCACAGCGTGTCGACAAGACCGACGCCGAGTGGAAGGCACTGCTCGACCCGACGGCCTACCAGGTCACTCGCCACGCGGGCACCGAACGTGCGTTCAGCAGCGACATGTGCAGCCGGTTCGAACCCGGCCGCTACGGCTGCGTGTGCTGTGGTACCCCGCTGTTCGACGGTTCGGTGAAGTTCGAGTCGGGCACGGGTTGGCCCTCGTTCACCGAACCGCTCACCGATGACGTGATCGCCTACCACGTCGATCGCTCGCACGGAATGGTGCGCGTGGAAACCGAATGCAACGTCTGCGACGCCCATCTCGGTCACGTCTTCCCCGACGGTCCGAAGCCCACCGGCTTGCGGTTCTGCATGAACGCTGCTGCCCTGCGCAAGCTCGCCGACGAGGCCTGATCTCAGCGCCGACGACGCAATTTGAAGTCGGTCGGTGCCTCGGCGACGTCGGTTGCTCAGGTCGACCGAACCCCCCGTCCGGTGGCCTTCGCACGATGGTGGCCTCCCCGAATCGAGCGACGCCAGAGAGTACGGTTTGGTACACACGTCTGCCGTGCGCGTGCGTGAGCGCACGTTGAACACCCGCCACTCCCAGGCGCCGAACAACGAGGGCTGTCCACCACATGGGACTCTTCAACAAGAAGCAATCGATCGACCCGGTCGAGTTCCTCGTACTCCGCAACGAACTCGTGGAGCTGAAGGAACGACTCGATGCGAGCGAGCAGGCCAAGGCCTCGCTCGAGGATCGTCTCAGCTCGCTCGCAGCCACCACCATGGTGTTGTCGTCGAACTCCAAGAACGACACCGCCGAGATCGTCGACAAGATCGAGGCGCTCGAGAACCGCCTCGAGGGCACCCTCGCCGTGGGCAGCAAGGTCGACGAGTTGCACCAGCGAATCATCGACGTGGAACAAGGCGGCGGTGGCGTCTCCAGTGGTGGAAGCATGGAACCGCGCCTCGCGGCACTGGCCGGTCGCATTGATCAGGTCGCCGAACTGGCGGCTGCGCCGGTGGCGCCCGACGACGAACTTGCCAGCCGGCTCGACGAGCTGAGTCGCAGCGCAGAGACCGTCGATCTGTTGCAGCGCCAGATGAGCCAGATCAACGCGCGGATGAGCGCACAGGCAGACATCGCTGATCAGGTCACGGCGCTCAGCGATCGCATCGGTCTGCTGCAGCAGCGCAACGTCGACAGCGACGGCATCAACCAACGCCTCGACGAACTGGCCGCCGCAGGCAGCACCCAAGAACTGAGCGAGCGCCTCGCCCTGATGGGCCAGCGCCTCGCTGCCGCCGAGGTGGCCAGTCGAGCCGAGCAGTCAGCCACTCGCGCTGAGATCGCCGAACAGATCGCTGCCCTCGAGGATCGCATCGCCGAAACCACCCAGCAGGCCAGCAAGGTCGACGTGTTCGACGAGCGGATCAACGCACTCGCCGCCGGCTCGTCCGTCACTCCAGAGCTGGAGACGCGCCTGGCCGACCTCGATCGCCAGCTCCAGGAACAGGCCGCCGCGGGCCAACGAATCGCCGACATCGACACACGCTTGGCCCAGATCGACGGTCAGAGCAACGAGGTCAACCATCTCCGCGAGATCGTCGAGTTGCGCAGTGCCGATGTCGCGGGCCTTCGCGAGCTGATCGATGTGCGCAGTGCCGAGATCGCCGAGTTCAGGACTCAACTCGAACGAGCCATGGCCGCGCGGGCGGGCGATGACAACAGCGATGACCGCCGCAACGACAACCGGGATGTCGCCGGCGTGCCTGCGCCCCCGCAGATCTCGCCACAGTTCAGCCAGCAACTCGCGGAGCTGGCCGAGCGGGTGGCGATGACGGCCGAAGATGCACGCTCGGCCCGTGAGCAAGCCACGACTCTCGCCGAACGCGTCGAGCAGCTCGCATCGGCGCCAGCGACGGCAAGCACCATGCCCGACGACATCGGTGGTCGTCTGGACGAACTGGCCGAGCGGGTGGCGGCCGCCGACGACGCAGCACGCCAAGCCCGCGAGCAGGCTGCGTCGCTCGACCAACGCATCGAGGGTCTGGATCGATCAGCGCTCGACGATCAACTCGCCCAACTCTGGGCTCGCGTCGACGCCAGCGCCGAGCAGGCCCGCCTGGCCAACGAGCAGGCCACCACGTTGGCCCAGCAGATCGACGAGGCAGGCGGCCGTTCGGGCAACGTCGAACAGCAGATCTCCGAGATCTGGGCTCGCCTCGTGGGCGCCGAAGAGCAGACGCGTTCCGCTCATGACCACGCAGCAACGCTCGAGCGCCGGCTCGAGGAGACGTCGGCCGTCTCAGGCTTCGCTTCCGTCACACCGCGGGCGAACACCGACGAGATCGATCGTCAGCTCGCCGAGTTGCGTGAGCGGCTCGAACATCACGCCTCGCTGCCCGAGCGCCTGGCCGACCTCGACCGTCGCTTGGCCGACATGCCCGACCGTGGTTCCGATATCCAGCAGTTGCAGGATCGCATCAACGAACTTGCAGCGTCCGTGCCCGACACGGGCGGCCTCAGTGCCCAACTCGATGCGCTGTCACAGCGCGTCGCCACCAGCGAAGGCACCTCGCGCACCGCGCTCGACCAGGCGAACGCGCTCGACGAACGCATCCAGAGCGTGAGCACCCAGCTCGCCAATCAGCTCGGTGAGCTGAGCCGCGACATGGATTCGCTCGCGGCCCGCCAACCGACGTCGGCAGCGGTGGTGATGGACGACGAGGCGGTGAACACGCTGCGCACCGGCCAGGTGAAGCTCGCCGCCGAACAGGCTCGTTACGAGATCTCGTTCCGCGAGGATCTCGCCATGTTGGCCGAGCAGGTGCGTCAGCTCCGCGGTCGCAGCTGACCCACCCCCAGCAAGGCCGGCGCTCTGCCGGACAGTGAACCTGGTCCGGCGGAGATGGTCAGGCGGACGCGCCGCTCACCACGCGCCGAGGCGATGAACGACCAGTGCCGGTGGGGTCACCCACCGGCCTCGGCCAGCTCGAGCGCTCGGGTCACCAGCTCCCGCGCCTGACGATTGAGCTCGTCGTAGCGAGCGAAGTCGGGCAGAGCCTCATCGGCCTGTTCGAACAGGTCTTGAGCCTCGACCAGCAACTCGTCCACGGTCTCGTCGGTCGGCGTCCCCGGATCCTCTCCAGGGTCGACCTCGGGCGCGTCGCCCACCACATCGCCGACATCGGTACGGAACGCAGGGAACAGCTTGCCCAACGCGTCCTGGAGACTGGTGCCGTAGACGGCATTGCCGTTGTACGCAGCGATGATGAACTGGAACGATGCCTGTCGGGTCGCGTCGTCTTTCAAGTACAACGGCCGCAAGTACAGCAGGCTGTCACCGATCGGCACCATCTGCATGTCGCCGAAAACCACGCTCGACCCAGCTGTGTCGAGCAGCGTGATCTGCGCGGAGATGATCGGGTCGGCATCGACCGCCGCCTGAACCGTCGCCGGTCCGTCGGTGTCGCTCGGCCGCACGACGTAGGCGCTCAGCTGACCGTACGTCTCGGGATCGCTACTTGCGACCATGAACGCGGAGAGCTCCTTGCGGGTGTCATCGGTGCTGAACAGCACGAAGGGTCGGAACATCTGGAAGCTCGGCGCGGCCTGATCCGGCGCGCGGAACATCGAGTAGTACGGAACGAATCGGGCGGTACCCGACTCTTCGGCGAAGTCGGCCGGAGGCGTTGCGGCGGCAGCTGCGCTCGCATCGGCGGTCGTTGCCTGCAACCGGGGAACCGGCGACGGGCCCTGGGCCACCGACCACGCGTCCTTGCGGTCGAAGAACGAGTCTCCGTCGAGCCGGTACTTCGAGTAGGCCTCGGTCTGGACGCGGAAGATGTCCTCGGGATAGCGCAGGTGCTCCTTCAGTGCAGCGGGCATCGACGACAGCGGGGCGAAGAGGTCGGGGAACGCACCGGCCCACGCGTTCACGATCGGATCGTCGGGATCGCTGATGTAGAACTGCATAGAACCGTCGTAGGCGTTCACGACCGCCTTGACGCTGTTGCGGACGTAGTTGAAGTCGAAGTTCAAGCCGCTGCCGGCGCTGAGCTGACCGATGGCAGCGTTCTGGGCGTACGGGTATCGGGCACTGGTCGTGTAGCCGTCGACCACCCAGACCACCCCGCCATCGACCACCACCGGGTAAGGATCGGCGTCGAAGGTCACGAACGGCGCGACCTTCTCGACGCGCTCACGAACACTGCGAATCCAGAAGATCCGGGAGTCGGACGAAACGGCGCTCGATCCGAGCAGGTTGTAGTCGAGGAAGTCGAGTGCGAAGGCCATCCGCTTGAACACCGAGTTCAGCGCGATGCCACCGTCACCGGTGTAGTTCGTCGTCGTTTCCTGACCCGGGCACGTCTCCTGGCTCACCGACGTGCCGACGATCGAGTAGCCGGTGAGGCCTTCGCTGAAGTACAGCTCGGGACGATCGAGGTCGACCGGCCGATAGTCGGGCAGACCGTTGTCGCGCACACGATTGGCAGGCGCCATCACCAACCCACATCCGTGGGTGGAGATGAGGTGGCGACCCTGCCACGACTTGTTGGCGATCGTGCCCAGGTCGAGCTCGCGCGCGGCCACCACCACCTGTTGCACCCGACCATCGAGCTCATACCGGTCGATGTCGAGATCGCGGATGGTGAGACCCGCGCGCAGCCCTTGGTCGTTGCGGAACCGCTCGACGAGCTGGCCGGGGTTGAGCAACCGCACGTTCTTCAGAGGCTCGATGTCGTC
>JAYSLK010000708.1:0-7809 GCA_043725585.1 Actinomycetota bacterium | reverse complement strand
CCGATCGGACCGGGTGATCGGTCGCTGCTCGATCACGTCCGCAACGACAGATGGTGGCCATCGCTCGATGCTCGAGGGGCGATGCCGTGGCTCGGGTTCGGCTCGATCGTGCTCGTCGAAGCGTTCAAGACGTTGCCGGTCGATCGTGGCATGTCGGCTGCGACGGTGGCCGCGCAGTCACGCGGCTGGCACGGGCGCTGGCACCCGTCGATGTTGGCAGTCGAGCAAATGGACACCGGGTCATCGGTGCGCAACGAGATCGACGCCCGAGCTGAGCGGTTCCGTACGATGCGCGGGGTGCGATCGCCACTCTGGGCACGGCGGTTGCGGCCCTGGCAACGGGTGGCCCATCTGGCCACACTCGTCGAAGACCTCTCGGGCGCTGCTGCCGCGCTCGCCATCGCCGGCGTGATCGCAGCGTCGGTCACCGGTGTGTCGCCTGTGCCGCTCGATGCCTGGGCCTGGTGGATCTCAGCCCCCGTGGTCCTTGGATGGTCGGCTCGTTGGTTGCTCTCCGGTGGCACGGTCCGGCCCGGTGGGATGTGCCGCGCGGGCACCGACGACATCGTGCGATCGCTCCGGTCTTTGGCCGCGAGCCTGGCGCCACGACGGCGAGCGGCCCCAGGTGCCGCCGTGTCCACGACGCGCGGTGGGCGTTCGCAGGCGGGGTTGGTCACCCTCGCGGTCGCGGTGGATGCGGCGTTGGCATGGCGGGCGTGGCAGATCGTGACGGATGCTCCAGGAGGCGAGCCACGCCTCGAGGGCCTTCTGCTCGGGTCGGGCGTGATCGCGGTGGTCTCGCTGTTGTCGTCGGCCCGCGTGCTGCGTCGAAACCGCACGTTGCGAGGGGCGCGACGGATGCCCGCAGACATCCAGGCAAGAATCGGGAGTCACCAGGGTCGCGTGCTCGATCTGTCGGCCGGGGGCCTACGTGTCCAGTTCGCCGCTCCTGCCGAGTTGCTCGCCGAACTCCCCATCCAGCTCCTCGCCCCCGGTCTTCGCCCGGTGGAGGCCCGCGCTCAGGTGGTGCGCGTCGAGCGCAGGCAGGACACGTGGGTGCTGGGCATGCGGCTGGCGGGCGGAGGTCTGGCAGGCGAGCACGACGACTATCTGGCGCTGTGGCTCTGGCAGATGGCCGGCGCGGCCGAGGACCGCCCGCGCCGCGAACACGATCCGGTCGTCGGTCGAGCGCCCTGGCGCGCCGGCGGGGTGCCTGCGTTGCGAGTGCTCACGGCGGCGGCGATGGTGGTCGTCGGCGTTGCCTTCGTACCGCCGGGCCGGGTTGGTCTCGCCGTGGCTCCAACACCGGACGCCACGGCTGCGGGTTCCAGCGCACCCGCCGGCGCGACCTCGACGATGTCGACCCCCGTGGCGGACTCGATGAGCTCGCCCGATCCGACCGCTTCGGTGAGCTCGCAGAACACCGACATCGATGCCGCCGGCACGGTGGGCGACGGCGACGACCAGCCGACGAGCGGGCGGGTGCTGCCTCGCGAAGACATCGAGGTGGGCGGCGACATCCAGCTCGCCACGTCGGTCGACGACCCTGACCGTCAGGTCGAAGGTGGCCAAGTGGTCGCACACACCGCACGCCTGTCCAACACGGGAGCCGGCGCCGTGAGCTCGCTCGATCTCGTGATCACCCCGGGCGTCGGCCTGGTCGATGCGGCCTCGTTCGGTGGCACGTGCTCCGGCGCCGCGGCCGCCGCGGCCACTGCCGCGGTGCCCCCCGTCGTGACATGGGCGCTGTTCGCTCCGAGGGAGCTGCTCGAACCTGGGGCGGAGTGCACGATCACCTGGACCGAATCGCTGCCGGCGGCGACGGATCTGGAGGACGGATCGATCGCGGCCACCGGCGTGCAGGTCACTGGCTATTCGATGGTCGGCAGGGTGGGATCACGAGTTGGCCCGTCGGTCACCGACGAACTGATCGTCCGTCGACCCACCCTGCGGCTGACGGCCGAGGCGGGCGACGGTACCGCGGTCGCGGCGATGACGATCGGCGCGGCCTTCACGTGGATCCTCACCGTCGAGAACATCTCTCGGTTTCCGGTGACTGCACATGGCATCGACCTCGTGCATTCGCTGCCGAGAAACTGGGTGTACACCGCCACCGTGTCGGTGACACCCCGGTCGTGCGACGCGGGACCCGTGGTGCTGGTCGACGATGCCGCCGCCAGTCAGACCGTCACGTGGTCGAACATGTGCGACCTCGACCAGGGCGACGAGATCGTGCTCGCGTTCTCGGCCACCCCGCAACCCGCAGCGGTGGACGATCCGGGCGTGGCGGACGCTCGCGGCGCACTGGTGCAACACATCAGCACGGTCGACCTCACCGCCGAAGACGCTGCCGGAAACTCGCTCGGATCGGCGACAGACCGCGCCGGAGCGGTGGCCCGCGTGATCGATCTCGTCGCTCGGCTCACCGATGCCGGCCCCGACGACGGCGCCGCCGGTGACGGACCGGTCGCGGTGGTCGGCGGGTTGGGTCGCTACCGGATCGACATCGCCAACGAGGGTCCGGATGGAACGACCGAACCGGTGACCGCGAGCCTCGCCGTGCCTGGTGGGATGGTGGCGATCAGTGCGACGGGGGAGGGCTGGACATGTGTGCTGGGATCGACCGTGGAGTGCACGTCGCCTGCGCCGATCGGGGCCGGCCAGGTCGCTGCGCCGATCGTCGTCGGTCTCGCCATCGGTGACGGCGCGCTCATCGACGACGGAACGGACGGCGATCCCGCTTTTGCGATCGCCTCGGCAACCGTCACCGCCGCCGGGGGAGGTCTCGACCGCGAGGAGAGCAACGACGTCGATGGGGAGTCGACGATGGTGCGTCGCGACGTGGACGTCAGCCTGGCCGGAGTCGTGTCGATCGCGACACCGATTGCACCGGCCGCTCGTGTGGATTGGATCCTCACCCCGACGGTGATCGGCCCTGCCGTTGCTTCGGGCGAACTGGTCATCGAGGACACGATGCCCGCCGGCCTTCGCTTCGTGAGCGCCCGCGGCCGCGGGTGGACCTGCGTCGGGTCGAGGGCGGGCACCGGGTTCTCCACCGATCCGGACGCAAACGGCACGCTGTCGTGCCGTCGCCAGATGCGCGACGTCGGACCCGGTGCGGTGCTCGATGCACTGGTCGTGAACGTCCAGGTCGACCCCGCCTTCGTCGGTGACCCCACGGCTCCTGGTCGGGTCGTCTTCGGGCAGGACCGCAACCCCGCCAACGACTGGGCGGCGGCCGGCTCGGCCCCCGCGCCGGAGGTGTCGCTGACCGTGTTGGCAGTGACCGGAGGGAGCCGGGTGGAGGTCGGTGCCGACGTCTCGTACGAAGTGGTCGTGACCAGCCAGGGTCCCGCGACCGACAGTGGTGAGGTGGAGGTTCGTGCGGCGATGCCTGCCGGCCTCAGGGTGAAGAAACTTTCCGGCGACGGGTGGGCGTGCGTCACCGAGCCGGCCAGCGACGTGTCGGCGGGCGGCTGGGACTGTACGTGGGACGCGAGTGCGGCACCGGTGGTGTCGGGCACGTTGTTGTCGCCGATCGAGGTGCTCGCAGAGGTCACCCCTGCCGCGGTGGCCAACCTTGCACCCAGCGCACGCGAGCCGTTCGTCCATGTGGTGACAGCGGTCGGGTCGACGGCCGGGGCGAAGGTGGTCAGCGGTCGCCTCAGCTGGACGGCTGCGCCGATCACGACGAACACCGTCTCGATCGTCGACCAGGGGTCCGACCCGCGGCGCGTCGGCGAGGCACGCACGATCGAGGTGAAGGTGGGCAACGAGGGCCCCACCGGTGAGTATGGGCCGCTGACGGTGCAGATCCCGGTGACCGCAGCGATGGACGTGACCCGGGCCGACGGCGACGGATGGGTGTGCGGCGCGACACCCCGGCGACCCACGGCATCAGCCGATCCAGAAGTGGTCCGTACGATCGAATGCACCCATCGCCGACGCGGCATCGACTACGGCAAGCCACTGCTCGCGCCCGGTGGCACGCTTGCACCGATCGAGTTGACGGTCGTGCCGGCGGAGTCGGGTTCGCTCGTCCAGGCCGTTCGTGTCAGCGGTGTGACCGATCCGGTGTGGCACCGGGCGACGAACGCGATCGACGTGGCACGTCGGAGCGGCGTGGCGATCGACGTCACGGGGCCGTCACGGGTCCGTCTCGGTGACGAGATCGAGCTGGTCTGGACGGTGGCCAATGCCGGGCCCAGCGAATCGATGGCACCGGTGGTGGTCACCGGTGCGCTCCCCGCCGGGCTCACGTTCGTGAGGGCAGTCGGTGCGGACTTTGCGTGTGCCGCCGACCGCTCGGTCGTGACGTGTGGACGCGACGAGGCCCTTGCTGCGGATGCATCGTCGAGCGTGACCATCACCGTGGCCGTCGATCCGGGAGCCGGGCCCGACGGCGGCTACGGCGAGGTGACGGTCACCGCGGTGCTTCGAGCCGATCCCGATGACGCCACCGCCGACGACGATGTGGACGGGGTGAAGATCCGCGTTCGGCCGGCGGCTGGCGAGTCCCCGACCACCGATCCCACGTCCGCCACCGCTTCCGACAGAGCGGCCGACACCGATTCCAACAGAACGGCCGACAGAGCGGCCGACACAACGGATGATCAGCCGCCTTCCGATCAGGCGCCGTCCGACTCCCGCGTCGCCAGCGACGGGTCCGGACGAGAGCTCCGATCGGGCGACCTGCTGGGCTACGGCGGGGCGGCCGGATCGATCGCGTTCGCGATCTTGCTGCTCAGCGGCCGGCGCCGGCGTGGCTGGTGATCAGTGCGCTTCCCAATCGCGTGAGCGCTCCACGGCACGTTGCCACTGCTGGTACTGCAGGTCGACGAGCACTGCCATGTCGCCGCCGGTCGGGTGGAACTCGGCATCGAGCTGCCAGCGTTCGGTCACCGAATCGAGCGATGGCCACACGCCTTCGGCCAGGCCGGCCAAGAACGCGGCGCCGAGCGCCGTCGTCTCCTGGTCGAGCGGCCGGCGCACCACCACACCCAGTTGATCGGCCTGCGTCTGCATGAGCAGGTCCATCACCGAGGCACCACCGTCGACTCTCAGTTCGAGCAGGGGAGTGCCCGAGGCAGCGACCATCGCATCGACGACGTCTCGGGTCTGGAAGGCCATCGCCTCGATCGTGGCCCGCGCAAGGTGGGCCCGAGTGGTGCCGCGGGTGATGCCGACGATCGTGCCGCGTGCGTACGGATCCCAGTACGGGCTGCCGAGCCCGGCGAACGCAGGCACCACGAACACCCCCCCGGTGTCGGGCACACTGGCGGCGAGCGGTCCGACGTCGGCCGCGCTCTCGATGATCGACAGACCGTCGCGGAGCCACTGGATCGCAGCACCCGTCACGAAGATCGAACCCTCGAGGGCGTACGCCTTCGTTCCGTCGGCCAAGGTCCAGGCGACGGTGGTGAGCATCCCTTCGGTGGGCGGTGGACAGGTGTCGCCCACGTTCATCAACACGAAGCTGCCGGTGCCGTAGGTGTTCTTCGCCGTTCCGCGTGCGAAGCAGGCCTGGCCGAACAGCGCCGCCTGCTGGTCGCCGGCGATCCCGGACACGGGGATGCCGGCGGGCACGCCACAACGATCGGAGGTCACGCCGAAGCGTCCGCTCGACGGCATCACCCGGGGTAGCGCCTGGATGGGAACACCCAGCAGCTCGCACATCTCGGGCGACCACCCCAGCGCACGGATGTCGAACAACATGGTGCGACTGGCGTTGGACGGATCGGTGGCGTGTACCTCTCCGCCGGTGAGGTTCCACAGCAGCCACGAGTCGATCGTGCCGATCGCGAGGTCGTCCGAGACAGGGATGTCTCGGTTCGCGATCAGCCACGCGGCCTTGGTGCCCGAGAAGTACGGGTCGAGCACCAAGCCGGTGATCTGGCGCACACGTGGCAGCGCACCGGCCGCATCGAGTTCGTCGCAGCGGCCGGCGGTGCGCCGGTCCTGCCACACGATGGCGTTGCCGTACGGCACGCCGGTCGCCCTGCTCCACGCGAGGACCGTCTCGCGTTGGTTGGTGATGCCGAGCGCGGCGATCTCGGCTCCCTGCCCGGTCACCTCTGCGATCACCTCGAGGAGCGTGTCGCGCACCCGGTGCCAGATCTCGATGGCGTCGTGCTCGACCCACCCCGGTTCCGGGAAGTGCTGGGTGAACTCGCGATACGCCGACACCGATGGGGCATCGGTGAACACCGCTCTGCTCCGAACGCCGGTCGTGCCGGCATCGATCGCGATCACGCAGCGGCTGCCGGGAGAGGTCGAGGGCGCAGACATCGAGGGCGACACTATCGGTGCACGGTCAGCGCTTCTTGCGCGCCGCCGGACGATGTCCGCCGCCTGCGGTGCGGCGAGTGGGTGCAGGCTTGCTGCGGGCAGCCGAAGCAGTGGGCCGGGCGATCCCGGCGGCCGCGGCACGCTCGGCTGCCTTGGCCCCGCTGTCGAGGCGGAGCTGCTTGAGCGTCTTTCGCTGGTACCCGAGCTTGGCCAACGCCGCGCCGACGAGCACGAAGATCGGCCCACTGACCAGCAATCCGCCGAACAGCCCGATGTCGAGCCGATCGCGGTACACGATGGCCAGGACCACCGTCATGATCGCGACGTAGATCAGCCAATCCCTGATCAGCCGCTGCCACGGAACCGGTCGAGCGGAATCCCAAGCCATGGGCGTCGTTCCTAGCACGAAGGAGCCGGTCCGCGCCCATCCCTGCCCGGGAGGAGGGGGGGGTTTGGTCACGTCGTGGCGAAACCCTCGGAACCAGGGAGAAGATCGTCTAGGATCGGCACACGTGCGAGTCGGGATCTTGACCGGTGGGGGCGACTGCCCCGGCCTCAACGCTGTCATTCGGGCAATCGTCCGCAAGGGTGAGACCATCTACGGCGACGAGCTGGTCGGGTTCCTCGACGCATGGGATGGTGTGATGGAGCGGCGCACGATGCCGCTCGACGTGGCGTCGCTGCGCGGCATGCTGCCCAAGGGCGGCACCTTGCTCGGCACCCGGCGGGGCAGTCCTTACGACCATCTCGACGGTCCGCAGCGGGTGGTCGACACATTCCGTGAGATGGGCCTCGACGCCCTCGTGGTGATCGGCGGCAACGGTTCGCTGAGTGTCGCCTGTCAGATCGGCAGCGACTTCGGGTTGCCGATCGTGGGCGTGCCGAAGACCATCGACAACGACGTCGTGGGTACCGACCTCACGTTCGGTTTCACCACCGCGGTTCAGATCGCCACCGACGCGATCGATCGGTTGCACACCACCGCAGAGAGCCATGACCGGGTGATGGTGGTGGAGGTGATGGGCCGGCATGCGGGGTGGATCGCCACCCACGCCGGGATTGCGGGTGGTGCGACGGTGATCCTGATCCCTGAGATGCCATTCGACATCGAAGAGGTGTGTTCGATACTTCGCCTACGCCACGAACGTGGACGGTACGCGTCGATCGTCGTCGTGGCCGAAGGTGCCGAGCCGCTGCCGGGCACCCTGCCCGTCGGCGAGAAGGTCTACGACCACTACGGGCACGTGCGTCTCGGAGGCATCGCCGAGACGATCGCCCACTCGATCGAAGAGCGCACCGGCTTCGAATCCCGAGTCGTCCTCCTCGGACACATCCAGCGTGGCGGAACGCCCACGGCGTTCGACCGCGTGCTCGCCACGCGCTATGGCGTCGAAGCGATCGACGCGGTGCACCGCGAAGCGTGGGGTTGCATGACCGCGCTCCGAGGCGCCGAGATCGTGCTCGTGCCCCTGGCCGAAACCGTTGGCCGGACCCGACCTGTCGACCTGCATCTGTTCCGCG
>JAYSLK010000707.1:0-1907 GCA_043725585.1 Actinomycetota bacterium | reverse complement strand
ACACATGGTCGACAAGAACAGCACCATCGGCGCGCACAAGCTGCACGACACCGACACCGGTTCCCCCGAGGTGCAGATCGCACTGCTCACGGCTCGGATTAACGAGCTCACCGAGCACCTGAAGAAGCACAAGAAGGATCACCACAGCCGCCGTGGTCTGCTGATGATGGTGGGTCGTCGCCGGCGCATGCTCGACTACGTGAAGAACATCGACGTCGCCCGCTACCGCGCGATCGTCGCGGCCAACGGCCTCCGCCGCTGACCGCGGGCGGTCCACCCGCCCGATCCGAGTACCAGCCACCGCGAACCGACACGAGCACGGACCCCTCACCGGGTCCGTGTTTCGCCTTTCTCCCAGCTCAGCACACATGCCCGACCACCCGGTCGCCGTGGCATCCGCCCGTTTCGGCAGCCGCACTGGTAGCCTCCCGTCGATACATCAACCGAGCGGATCAGTGGATCGGTTGTCAGTCGCCTCAGCCGAGGCTCCCGTGGGGGGATCGTCCATCCGGACGCCCGAGCGGTAGCAGGCTCGACCGTGCCGACTGGGAACCGGCCTCCGCTCCAACCGTCGAGGCGAGGGATACAACTCGCCCGACCGAAAGGAGCTCGACATGGCAGATGCCATTCGAGTGTCGGGTCCCGTTGCGGGCACCGACAAGACCCTCACGTTCGAGACCGGCAAGCTCGCGCTGCAGAGCCAAGGGGCCGTTGTGGCCAGCCTTGGTCGCACCACCGTGCTCGCCACCGCGAACGCCGCCAAAGACGTCCGTCCAGGCACCGACTTCTTCCCGCTCACCATCGACGTCGAAGAGCGTGCGTATGCAGCGGGCAAGATCCCCGGCTCGTTCTTCCGTCGCGAGGGCCGGCCCACGGAGGACGCGATCCTCACCTGCCGCCTCACCGACCGCCCGTTGCGCCCGGCCTTCCCGGAAGGCTTCCGCAACGAGACCCAGGTGGTGCTCACCATCCTCGGCGCCGACATGGCGAACCCGCACGACGTGCTGAGCATCAACGCCGCCTCGGCTGCGCTGATGATCTCGGGCATCCCGTTCGACGGCCCCATCGGCGCCGTGCGCATCGCCCACAGCCAGACCGGCGAGTGGATCCCGCATCCCACGTACGAAGAGGGCGAGGCCAGCACGTTCGAACTCGTCGTGGCGGGTCGCCAGCTCGACAACGGTGATGTCGCGATCATGATGGTCGAGGCGGGCGGTACTGCCAAGAGCTTCGACTACTACGCCAACGGCGCCCCGAAGGTCGACGAGGCAGCCCTCGCCGGCGGCCTCGATGCCTGCAAGCAGTACATCAAGGAGTCGATCGCGCTGCAGCGTCAGCTCGTCGCCTCGGTGATCGCCACGCACGGCCCGATCGTGCCGATGACCTACACGCCGCAGCTCGACTACGGCCAGGACGTCATGGATGCCGTCGCACCCGACGCAACCGCCCCGCTGGCCGTCGCCGCGGCCATCGCCGGCAAGGCCGAGCGCAACGCCGTTACCGACGCCGTGGCCTCCGCCGCGATCGCCAAGCTCGCTGAAGCGGGCGGCGCCTTCGCCGGTCGCGAACGCGAGATCAAAGAAGCGGTGCGCAGCCTCACCAAGAAGGCCGTGCGCAAGCGCATCGTCGACGAGGGTGCCCGCATCGACGGTCGCGGTCCTCGCGACCTGCGTCCGCTGAGCAGCGAGGTCACCGTGCTCCCGACGGCGCACGGCACCGGCCTGTTCCAGCGTGGCGAGACCCAGGTGATGAACGTCGTCACCATGGCCATGCCGCGCATGAACCAGCTGATGGACACCCTCAGCCCAGAGACCCACAAGTACTTCCTGTTCCACTACAACATGGCCCCGTGGGCCAACGGTGAGACCGGTCGCGTCGGTTCGCCGAAGCGTCGTGAGATCGGCCAT
>JAYSLK010000706.1:0-6773 GCA_043725585.1 Actinomycetota bacterium | reverse complement strand
GGTGCTCGACCGGACCGGATCCTGCGTAGGTTCGTCAAGAGCACGTCAAGGTGTCGTCAAGGGTTCGGCAAGAGATCGACTGCAGGTGCCACGCCGAGGGCCGACGTGACACGTGTGAGTTTGCGAGTCCTCGCCAGGAGAGGCAACATCTGGCAAGGTGAGTGACATGACCGATGTGCAGTCCGAGCGAGCCCCCGTCACCGATTGGGCCACCGATTACGACATCTTCGATCAGGTGTACGTCAACGATCCCTACGGCATCTGGGCGGAACTGCGCGAACGATGCCCGATCGCACACACCGATCGATGGGGTGGTTCGTGGTTACCCACCAAGTACGCCGATGTCACCGAAATCGCCCGCGACATCGACAACTTCCCGTCGGGCAACGGCATATCGGTGCTCCCGCCGCCCGACGGTGCGGGCCCTGGGGCGAATCCGATCCTGGCGTCGGGCGTGCCCCCGATCAGCGCCGACCCGCCGCTGCACACCTGGACCCGCCGGTTGATCCTGCCGACGATGAGCCCGCAGCGTGTGGACGAGTACGAGGTCTTCACCCGCAGCCTGTGTATCGACCTGATCGACGGCATCCTCGAGCGAGGCAGTGGTGATGCGGCCGCAGAGTACGCCCAGCAGATCCCGGTGCGCGTGATCGGCCACATCCTCGGTGTGCCGGAATCGATGGCGCCGGTCTTCACCGAGTGGGTGCGGGACGTGTTGGAGTTCGCCCATGATGCCGAGCGACGCATGCGCGGCATCACCGGCATCATCCAGTACTTGCAGGGCGCGCTCGACGAGCGCGTCGCGAACCCGACCGACGACTTCATCAGCGAACTGATGGCCGCCGAGCACGACGGCCAGCCGATCGAGCGTCCCGTGGTGATGGGCATGTGTGCCCTGTTGTTGATCGCCGGAATCGACACCACCTGGTCGTCGATCGGTTCGGCCATGTGGCACCTGGCCGCGCACGCGGAGGATCGCCGGCGCCTGGTCGCCGAACCGGAGCTGATGTCGACCGCCGTCGAGGAGTTGTTGCGTTTCTATGCGCCCGTCACGATGGCCCGTCGGCTCAGCCACGATGTCGACTTCAGGGGCTGTCCGATGAAGGCAGGCGACCGCATCCTGATGAACTTCCCGGGAGCGAACCGTGATCCCGAGGCGTTCCCCGATGCCGACAAGGTGGTGCTCGACCGCCAGATCAACCGGCACGTCGCGTTCGGCGCCGGCATCCACCGGTGCGCTGGTTCGAACCTGGCTCGCATGGAGTTGAGGGTGGCGATCGAGGAGTGGCTGCGGCGCATCCCGGAGTTCGCCCTCGATCCCGAGGGTGAGGTCACCTGGGCCGGCGGTCAGGTCCGTGGCCCGAGGACGATCCCCGTCACCTTCTGACCCCCACCCGAGTCCAAGCACCCCACCCGAGTCCCAGCACCCCACCCGAGTCCCAGCACCGCACCCGAGTCCAACGAGGTCGAATCGAGTGCCACGAACCACCCCGGGGTGGCGGCTGCCATCGGATGGGGCCGGTCGTCAGTGACCCGCAGCGGTGGCGTGAGGATTGCCGGCGGGCAGCTTGCGGTAGACGAAGGCTGAAGCGATCAACACGACCGAGCCGGCAACGATGGCAGCTACGTGGATGCCTGCGACGTAGGCCTCGCGGGCGATGCGGTTCACGTCTGTGGCCATGGTGCCCTGTAGGGCCCCCGCCGCCTGCAGTGCGCCGGCCAGGCTCTCGTTGGCCTTCGCCTTGAGATCGTCGGGCAGCAAGGCGATGGCTGGCCGGAGCTCGGTGCCGTAGCGGGAAGCCACCAGGCTGCCCAACACGGCCACACCGAGCGCTCCGCCGAGTTCGCGCGTCGTGTCGTTCATCGCCGAACCGACGCCGGCCTTGCCGAGCGGCACCGCAGACATGATCGAACCGGTCATCGAGGGAATCACCATCGCCATGCCACCAGCCATTGTCATCATCACCGGCAACAGCGCCCAGTACGACGTGTCGACGCGCGAGATGGTGAACAAGAACATGGCCGTCGCAACGCACACCAGGCCGAAGGCAACCACTCGTTTCGCGCCGTACTTGGCGGCGACACGAGGCGAGTTCGGGGCGAGCACCATCATCACTGCGGCGAACGGGAGTTGCTTCACCCCTGCCTCGAACGTGCCGTATCCGAGCACCAGTTGGAAGTACTGGGTGAGGAGGAAGAAGAAGCCGAACATGGCGAAGAACACAAGCGTGATCACGCCGGCAGCCACGCCGAAGCGAGGGTCGAGGAAGTAGCGAAGATCGAGCATGGGCGCCGAGCTTCGGAACTCCCACATGAGGAACGCGGCGATGAGCAGAATGGCCACGGCGAACCACGTCAGGCTCGCACCGCTCGCCCACCCTCGGTGCGGTGCCTCGATGATCGCGTACACCAGGGTGCCGAGCGATGCGATCGACAACACCGCACCGACCGGGTCGAGGGCACCTGGCTCGGGGTCTCGCGAGGTGGGAAGCAGCACCTTGCCCGCGGCGAGGGCGACGAGGATGATCGGCACGTTCACGAGGAACACCGAGCCCCACGAGAAGTGAGTGAGCAGGAAGCCGCTCGCAACAGGTCCGATCGCAGCGCCGCCGCCCGAGATGCCTGCCCAGATGGCGATGGCCTTGCCGCGCTCCTGGGCAGGGAAGACGTTGGTGAGGATCGACAGCGTCGCCGGCATCACGAACGCAGCACCGAAGCCCATGACCGCACGTCCGGCGATCACTCCACTCGCTGAATTCATGAAGGCCGCGGAGAGCGAGCCGACGAGGAACACGAGCAAGCCGATCTGCAGCGCACCCTTGCGTCCGTAGCGGTCGCCGAGCGTGCCGGCGGTGAGCAGCAACCCGGCGAACACGAGACCGTAGCCATCGACCATCCACTGCTGTGCCGAGGTGGAGGCGCCGAGCTCGCGGGCAAGTGTGGGCAGCGCGACGTTGAGCGCCGTGTTGCCGACGATCACCACCATGAGGCTGGTGCACAGCACCACCAAGATCTTCCAGCGGCGCTCGAACACCTGGGTGTCGATGGCGGTCACCGCGGAGCCGGGCCCTGCTCCACTCGTCGTCATTCGGAAGCCCCCAGGCGTGAGCGCTCTGGCATGGAGCGCCCGACCACGCTAGTGGCGAGTCCCCGATTCAGTGTTCGTGTTCGATTCGAGTGAACCAGCCGGTAGCGGCACGGGAAGGGATCTCGCCATCAGGGGGTTCCACGTCCGGTGCACTCGCATCTCGCGGTCCCGATGCGCTGTCGTTTCGGCGAGACTGCGGGCACGTACCTCCTCCGGCGGTGAGCACCTCATGACACAACCCCACGTCGCACACATCATTCGGTTGGTTGGCGTGTACGACGCCGATCACACGGTTCGCGGCGAGATCGCGTACTGGATCGGGGCGCGGCTCGGTCGCCGTCACTGCGCCCTGTGTGACATCACTCATGGATCACTGTTGATGCGGTCCGAGTGGAAGGCGTGTCGGGCCGGCATGCCGGTGCCGTTCGACACGTTCCACCGCGATGATCAACCCGAAGCCGTGCGCGCTGCAGCGGCTGGGTGCGCGCCGGTCGTGGTCCTCGAGACCTCGGTCGGGTACATCGTGCTGCTCGGTGAGTCGGAGATCGCGGCGTGCGAGGGCTCGATCGACCGTTTGGTGGAGGCCATCGAGTCGGCCGTGGAACGACAGGGCGTGGCCTGGCCCGGTTGACGCGACCGGTCGACGGTCGCGTGTGCGGATGGTGTGCTCGGCACACACGACCGATCCAGGTGGTTGCCTCAGGAGATCTTCCGGCTGTTGAACGTGAGCTCGTGAGCCTCGCGGTCCTCGTCGAGACCGAAGGAGATCACGTGTCGCGGGTGCAGCCTGATCAGCGGTCGATCGTCGACCTCGATCGCCTCGGCCTCGCCCCGGATCTCGAGGCACCTCACCCGCCACGGTTCGATCGACACGATGTCATCGACGACGAACGCGGCGCGACCGTTCTGGGCGATGTTCCGGTACTTCTGGCTGGTCGCCAGGCGGAAGCCGGAGATGTCGATGGTGCCGGTGGTGGCGTTGACCTCGAAGCCGACGGGGCTGTTCTGCAGCGTGCCATTCGGCTGAGCCGTGGCAAGGCGGCCCAGCCGCTGCGTGGCCAGGTAGGCAAGCTCGGTGTGGGTGAACACAGGCGGCGTGTCGTGCGCTGATGGTTGGTCGGTGGCGGAGTTCATGTCTGGACCCTCAGATCTGTTGGTTGGTCGTGTGGTGGTCGTGGTTGGTCGTTGTCGGACGATGCCTTGCGCCGGCCGACCACCACGATGGCAGCCCGCGGTGCCGTACGCTCGCCAACCGTGACTCCACGACCTCACATCGGGTGGATCCTGACCGGGTTCGCCGACGAAGCGGGCCTCGACTTCGCGGAGCAGATCGCCCTGTTCGGAGAGCTCGGGTTGACCGCCCTCGATCTTCGCAGCGCTTGGGGCAAGAACGTGATCTCGATGAGCGATGCCCAGGTCACCGAAGCGAAGCGGCTGCTCGATGCAGCCGGTCTCGCCGTGTCGTCGGTCGCGTCACCGATCGGCAAGATCTCGATCCTCGACGAGTTCGGCCCCCACCTCGCCAAGGCAGAGCATGCGGCACGGCTCGCGCAGGTGTTCGGCACCCCGTACGTGCGCGTCTTTTCGTTCTTCATGCCGAACGGCGACGATCCCGACGTGCATCGCAACGAGGTGCTGCGACGGATGGCCGCACTCTCCGACGTGGCCGAGCGGTACGATGTGGTGTTCGTGCACGAGAACGAAAAGGACATCTATGGCGACGTGCCGCACAGGTGCTTGGACATCGTCGAGTCGGTCGGTTCGTCACACCTGCGTCTGGCCTTCGTTCCAGCGAACTATGTGCAGTGTGGCGTTCGACCGTTCACCGACGCCTAATCGATGGTGCGCCCCCACATCGAGTACACGCACATCAAGGACGCGGTGTTCGGTACCGGCGACGTTCGTGACGCAGGCGAGGGGGAGGGCGAGATCCGCGAGATCGTCCGGGCGCTTCATGCCGACGGCTTCTCCGGCTACTTCTCGATCGAACCCCATCTCGGGAGCTTCGATGCGTTCGGCGGCCAGTGCGGTCCTGAGCTCTGGCGACGGGCGCACGGTGGCTTCGTCGCAATGCGGAGCGACGAAGGCGTGCCGTTCCGGTGAGCGACCGCCGCACTCCTCGTCTGGCGATCAACCCGATCGCCTACTGGTTGCGCGATGGCAAGATCGACCGCTCGCCGGCGGTATTGGAGGAGGCATTCGCTCACTTCCAGCAACTCGGTTACACGGCGGTGAAGGCCGACGTTCCGTCGCAGATGTCGGTCGACGACTACGTGGCATGGATCGGAGGCTTCGGCCTTGCTCCGTCGGTCAGCCTGTTCAATTCGGCGCTCGACGAGACGGTCGACATGGCGGTCGAGCTCGATCGGGCCAAGGCGTTCGCATCGCAGCAAGCCGCGCTCGGGCTCGACCGAGCGATGGTGTCGTCGATGATGATCCCTGCCCGGATGGCCGCGCCGGGGATCGGCGCCGACTTCCGCGAGGATCGAATCGAGTTCTGCATCGACAACCTCGGCGCGGTGTGCGACGCCTTCCGACGAGAGGGTGTCCGCGCGCTGCTGCACAATCACATCGGCGGCGTCTTCGAGACGTCCGACGAGCTCGACCGTGCCCTCGCATCGATCGGCACTGATCTGCTCGGGTTCGGTCCCGACACGGGCCACCTCGTCTGGGGCGGCGCCGATCCCGCTGTCGTGATCCGTCGGCACAGCGACCGCGTGGGGGCGATCCATCTGAAGGACGCTTTCGCCGACCACCTCGATCCAGCACGCCGGGTCGGCATGTCGTACGGCGCAACTCAAGCGACGAAACGGCTGTGGACCGAACCGGGAGACGGTGTCGTCAACTTCGACGCCGTGCTCGGGGCGATGCCGGCCGACTACGACGGCGACTACATGATCGAAGTCGACGAGCCGAGCATCGACGATCGCTTCGAGTCGACTCGTCGGTCGTACGAATGGGCCCGGCGCGCGCTGGCATTCCTGGCCTGAGCGTTCGTGCTCATCCTCACCACCTTTCAACCATCACGGGAGTCCCAGTGTCCAACGTCGTTCGTCTCGGCATCGTCGGTCTCGGAGCGCAGGGCAGCATGTACGCCACGTTGATCGCCGACGGAAAGGTCGATCGCATGGTGCTCGGTGGGGTCAGCGACATCGATCCCGCCAAGTATGCGGTCGCCGATGCGTTCGGCGTGCCGTTCTTCGAGGACTACGTCGACCTGATCGCGAGTGGTGAGGTCGACGCGGTCGTGACCACGGTGCCGCACTTCCTGCACTCGGACGTGGCGATCGCTGCGCTGCGCCACGACCTTCACGCCTTGGTGGACAAGCCGGCTGCGGTCTACACCGCGCAGGTCGACGAGCTGATCGACGTCGCCGCGTCGAAGCCGGATCTCACCTTTGCGATCATGTTCAACCAGCGGACCAATCCGTTGTACAAGGACCTCGAAGCGTTGCTGTCGAGCGGCGAGCTGGGAGCGCTCCGCCACACGAGTTGGATCATCACGAACTGGTGGCGGCCGCAGGCCTACTACGACCTGAGCGCTTGGCGCGCCACATGGGGCGGCGAGGGCGGTGGCGTCCTAGCTCTGATCGGTCACGAGTCCCTGGTGGTGTAGCTCGCGTATCCGCGTTGCGGCCCTCCTGACCTGCTCTTCTTGGTGTTGCGACACAACAGGAAGACCCGA
>JAYSLK010000705.1:0-2015 GCA_043725585.1 Actinomycetota bacterium | reverse complement strand
CACAGGCTATTACCCGGATGGTGGACGGGGTCTCCCGTTGCTGAGGGTGCTGTCGATCGCGAAGCTGCGGGTGGGTCAGGAGGCGTACCAGTTGTCGGGCGTTGCGCAGTCGCTCGACGCCTACTACACCGGCGCCGGAGAAGCAGACGGCGTCTGGCTCGGCGGCGGAGCGGCGCGACTCGGACTCGATGGAACGGTTGTTGCCGAAGATCTGCGAGCAGTGCTCGCAGGCTGTCGACCCGGCACGGGTGGGCTCTCCCCCAATGGTGATGTGTTGCGCTCTCATCCGCGTCGTGTGCCGGGGTTCGACCTGACCTTCAAGGTGCCGAAGTCGGCAAGCGTCCTCTATGCAGTGTCAGACGATCCACGGGTGCAAGGCGCGATCATCGACGCGGGCGAGGCTGCGCTGCGCGAGGCGATCGGTTGGCTTGAACGAGAGGCGATCCAGGTGCAGCGCGGTTCGCACAACCAGGCGTGGCTCGCCCGCCAGACTGATCCGTCCGCCGGTCCGCGCCGGCTCGGCACCCACGGCGTCGTCGCTGCTGCGTTTCGGCATCGCACGTCACGCGCAGGCGACCCGCTGCTGCACTGGCACTGCCTCGTGGCAAACCTCGTCGAAGGGACTGATGGGAAGTGGTCCGCGTTCGCTCATCCGGATCTGTATCGGCATGCGCGTGCCGCCGGCGAAGTGTTCCAAGCTGTGTTCCGCGACGAGCTCTCGGCGTCGCTCGGCGTCGAGTGGCGACCTGGTCGTCACGTCGCCGAGATCGCCGGCGTCCCGCAGCATCTGCTCGACCAGTTCTCGAAACGCACCGAGGAGATCGAGCGATGGCTCATTGCAACCGGCACGCCGGACACGCCGGAGGGGCGACAGCTCGCCGTGCTGGCAACCCGCCGGAACAAGCGCGAGGTCGAGCATCTCCGCCTGGACGACGGATGGAAGCTCGAGGCCATCGCACACGGTTGGGGGCCGGCCGACGCCGAGCTGCTGACCGCATCGTCGGAGCGCAACATCGAATCGGACCCAGACGACACGGGATGGCACCAAGCCGCACGTAGTGGAGCCAACAGGACGCCTCCGGTCGTCGCTGCGGCGGACTGGATCGAACAGTTCCTGGGCGAGTTGACGGCGGCCCAGACCACGTTCACCTACCCCGAGCTCATGGCCGCGCTCGCTTCGAGCCAAGGGCCTGGCGCAACCATGTGGACGCTGGAGAGGCTGGCGAACCGAGTGCTCGCCTCTCCGGCCACCGTCGCTCTCAACACACCTTCGGGAGCCGCAGTCGCGCAACGCTGGACGAGCCGGTCGATGATCGAGACCGAGCGACGGTTCATCGCTGCACTCGACGCCACGTCTTCGACCCGGTCGACAGCAACTCGCACCGTGGCCATGGTGCTGCAATCCGAGACGTCGCTCGGCGACGATCAGCGGGCGGCGGTTCGAGCGCTCTGCGACTCGACCGCGGCCGTGAGCGTGCTGATCGGACCGGCCGGAACCGGCAAGACGTTCACACTCGCCACGGTCCGAACGATCCTCGAATCATCCGGGCACGAGGTGATCGGCGCGGCACCCTCGGCGCGGGCAGCGATCGAGCTGACCGCCGGCGCACACATCTCTGCCTGCACGCTGCACGCGCTCGTCGCCCGTCACCGCCCGATCACGCCCGGGTCGGTGTTGGTGATCGATGAAGCCGGCATGGCCGACATCGCAACGCTGGAAGCAGCGGTCACCAGACACGTCGGCACGGGTGGTCGGGTGATCCTCGTCGGAGATCACCACCAGCTCCCCGAGGTCGGCGCTGGTGGCGGATTCTCCTACGCCGTCGAACACGCTCGCACGGTTGTGGAGCTGAGCGTGAACCGCAGACAGCACGAACCGTGGGAGCAAGAGGCGCTGACCGAACTTCGATGTGGTCGGGTTCGCACCGCCGTAGACGCCTACGTCTCACACGAGCGGGTCGACGTCCACCCGACTGGGGCATCGATGATCGATGCTGCCGTCGATCGGTGGATCG
>JAYSLK010000704.1:0-3830 GCA_043725585.1 Actinomycetota bacterium | reverse complement strand
TCCACAAGACCGCATGGTCGATGGACAAGTACGGCGCGTTCAGCCAGAGCGACAAGGTCTCGATGTGCAACTACTGGGCCAACCGGCTCTGCTGCCAGGCTGCCGACCAGGCGATGCAGGTGCACGGCGGTCTGGGCTACAGCCGGCACAAGGCGTTCGAGCACATCTACCGCCATCATCGGCGCTACCGCATCACCGAGGGCGCCGAGGAGATCCAGATGCGTCGAGTCGCCGGCTACATGTTCGGCTTCATGAGCCAACAGGCACCGAAGGGAGTCGACGCGTGACATCGACGCCGGCGGTGGACGTCACCGCCTCGCCGAGCCCGTTCCTGCACGTCGTGGTGCCGATCACCGAGACCGATGCCGAGATCCGTACCGCCTTGGAACAGGCGGAGCTGCCTCCACTTCTGCCGGCACTGGCGTACCTCACCGGTGACCTCTCGCTGCTGACGAGCGACGTGCGGCCCGATCCGATGTTGCTGTCGATGCCCCAAGGCGGCCTGACCGACGAACAGCAAGAACGAGTTCGTGCCCGTGCGCTCGATGTGCTCGTCGCCTACCGGGACGGGGGGTGCCGGCCCGCTGCTGCGCCGACCGATGCTCAGCTCCAGGAGATCCTCGAGTTCATCGTCGGTGGAGCGCCGATGGGGGAGTACCTCCCGCTGGTCGAAGAGGAGTTGGCGTATCGAGGAGAGGACCGTCGGGCTCCAGGCTGGCATCTGTCGCAGCTCGCGCCGGGGCGCGAGCTCCACGTGGTGATCATCGGTTCGGGCATGTCGGGTCTGTTGTCGGCGCACCGATTGCAGCAGGCGGGCGTCGCCTTCACGATCCTCGACAAGAACGACGACGTCGGCGGCACCTGGCACGAGAGCGTGTATCCGGGCTGCAGGGTCGACAACCCGAACCACAACTACAGCTACTCGTTCGCCCAACGCCATGACTGGCCGTTTCACTACTCGCCCCAGGGAGTGCTCGAGCAGTACTTCCGTGACTGCACGGAGGCGTTCGGTCTGCGCCCGCACATCCAGTTCCGCAGCGCCGTGCAGTCGGCGTCGTGGAGCGACGAGACGTGCCAATGGACCGTCTGCTATCTGCGTGACGGTCTGGAGCACACGATGGTAGGCGACGCCGTCATCTCCGCCGTCGGACAGCTCAACCGGCCGCTGTGGCCATCGATCGACGGCATCGCCGACTTCGCCGGGCACTTCTTCCACTCGGCCGAATGGCGTCATGATTTCGATCTCACCGGCCTGCATGTCGCGGTGATCGGCACCGGCGCGAGTGCGCTGCAGTTCATCCCGGAAGTGGCCAAGGTTGCGGGCCACGTGACGGTGTTCCAACGCACGCCACCGTGGATTGCGCCGACACCCGACTACCACGACGAGATCGCCCCTGGTCTGCGGTGGCTGTACGGGCACGTCCCTACCTACAGCGAGCTCAACAGGTTCGCGATCTTCTGGCGGATGGGTGATGGCGCGCTCGCCAGCGTGCGCGTCGATCCGAACTGGCACAGTGATGGGTCATCGGTCAACGAGGTGAGCGAGTTCGGTCGGCAGATGCTGCTCGAGTACTACCGAGAGCAGTTCGCCGGACATCCCGAGCTGCTCGCCCAGGTGGTGCCCGACTATCCGCCGGGCGCCAAGCGGGCCGTGCGCGACAACGGCATCTGGGCGTCGACGCTCACGCGCGAGAACGTCTCGCTGCGCACCGACACGATCGGTCACGTCGACTCGACCGGTGTGGTGATGGCGGACGGCTCGCATGTCGACGCCGACGTGATCATCTACGGCACTGGCTATCAGGCGTCGAAGTTCTTGACGCCCATGCGGGTGACGGGCCAGCACGGTGTCGACCTCCACGAACAGTGGGCCGGCGACGCCAGGGCGTACCTCGGCGTGTCGATCCCGCGCTTCCCCAACTTCTGGTGCCTCTATGGGCCGAACACGAACATCGTGATCAATGGCAGCATCGTCTACTTCAGCGAGTGCGGTGTCCGGTTCATCCTCGGACTGGTCCGCGAGGTGCTCGCCAACGATGCGAAGGCGATCGTGGTGAAGCGCGACGTGCACGACTCGTTCAACGAGGCGGTCGACGCCGCGAACCGTCAGATGGCGTGGGGTTGGAGCCCGGTGAACAGCTGGTACAAGAACGAGAACGGTCGGGTGGCCCAGAACTGGCCGTTCACCTTGCTGGAGTACTGGCGCCGCACCAAGCAGGTCGATCCTGCCGAGTTCGATCTCGTGCGCTGACCGAACCCCCTCGGTCTCGGCTGACTACGGAGTCCGCCACCGCACGAGCGCGTCGAGGACGGCGTCGAGGCCGATCTCGAACTCGCCGGCGAAGGAGTAGCCCGGTTGCAGCACGTGTTGGTGCAGCATCTCGCCGAGGTAGGGGTAGCCGTCGGCGACCAGTTCGGCGAACCCTTCGGCAACCTCGCTGAGCTCGTCGGCACCCTCGAAGGGCAGCATCGCCTCTTGCAGCGCGAACCCGTACGCATAGCTGTCGAGCAGTGCGTAGGCGTGCGCCGCGCCCGACACGGTGAAGCCGCCGCGGCGCATGATGCCCAGCATCGCATCGTGGTGACGCAACGTGGCGGGCCCGGCGTTGCGTCGCGATTCGAGCAGTCCGATCGCCCAACGATGTCGACCGAGCACCTCGCGCACCGATGCCGTCCGGAGGAGCAGTGCTTCACGCCAGGGCAGGCCGTCGTCGGGCAGCGCGATCTCGCTGAACACGGCATCGACGAGCAGGTCGAGGATCTCGTCCTTGTTGCGAACGTGGTGGTAGAGCGACATCGGCTGCACCCCCACCGCCGCCGCGAGCGCTCGCATGGTGAGCGCGCCGAGTCCGTCGGCGTCGACGATGGCAACGGCCGCAGCGAGCAATCGGTCGCGGGTGAGCGGCGCTCGGCGTCGGGTGGAGGGCGTGGGCTCGGTCATGGGGGATCGGTGGCCGACCGTACTCGGCAGGCTGCGTTGCATTTCGGTGCCTGCTCTCGTTAACCTTACAACGTAAGTCGTACTACGTACGATGATGGTCCGATCCCCTGGAGCAACCGATGAACTCGAACCCTCACGTCACCCGAACCGACCCGTCCGACGCGTCCGACCCGTCCGACCTGTCCGACTCGTCCGGTGCAACCGACACAGCCCGCGCTGCAGCGACCATGCGCGCGGTCGTGCAGCACGAGTACGGGTCGGCCGACACGTTGCAGGTGGCCGAGCGCACGATTCCTCGGCCAGGGGCCGGCGACGTGTTGGTGCGGGTCATCGCGGCAGGCGTCGACAGCGGCACCTGGCACCTGATGCACGGCAAGCCACTCCTGGCTCGGCTCGCCTTCGGTGTGCGCCGACCGAAGAACCCCGTCCCCGGGCTCGACCTGGCCGGCGTCGTGGTCGGGGTCGGTGCCCGCGTCACCCGGTTCGCAGTGGGCGACGAGGTGTTCGGGATCGGGCGAGGTTCATTCGCCGAGTACTCGATCGCGTCCGAACGCAAGCTCGCACATCGGCCCGAGGGCCTCTCCGCCACCGATGCCGCAGCGGTGCCCGTCTCGGGACTCACTGCGCTGCAGGCACTGCGTGATGCCGCACAGGTGGGACAGGGCTCTCGTGTGCTGATCATCGGCGCGTCCGGCGGGGTCGGCAGCTATGCCGTGCAGATCGCCGTCGCCTGCGGGGCAGAGGTCACCGGTGTGTGCGGCGAGGCCAAGGCCGAGTTCGTGCGCTCGCTCGGAGCTGCGGAGGTGATCGATCGGTCACAACCGCAGTGGTGGCGCACTCTGATCGCTCGTGGCGCGCCCTTCGACGCGGTGATCGACATCGCGGGACG
>JAYSLK010000703.1:0-5150 GCA_043725585.1 Actinomycetota bacterium | reverse complement strand
CCCTTGGTCATCACGGGGATGACATGAGCTCCTGCATCGACGAGCCGGCGACAGATCTCGACGGCCTTGTAGGCCGCGATGCCGCCGGTGACGCCGAGGACGATCCGCCGTCCGGACAGCACGAAGGGTGCCTCTGCCGCGCCGTCGAAGCGGTCAGTCGGCGCTGGTGGCGCCGGACTCCGTGGCATCGGCGGTCGCGTCGGCCTCGGCCGCTGCATCGACCTCGTCGGGAAGTTCGACACGCTTGATCTTGTCGGCGGCGATCTCTTCGAAGCCGATGCTGAGCGGCTTGCGCGAGACGGAGCTCACCTGCGGCGGAACCATCTGCCCGAGCCCGTCGCCGAGCTGGGAGAAGTAGGAGTTGATCTGGCGAGCGCGGCGCGCAGCGAGGGTGACCAGGCTGAACTTCGAGTCGACTCGGTCGAGGAGCTCCTCGATCGGCGGGTTCATCATGGTGTCGTGCGTGCGTTGCATGCTCGTGATACTCCTGCGTCATCCGGCCCAAGCGGGCGCTGCATCCTACCGGACGCGACGTCGCGAACGGTGGCTCTCGATGATCGCCAGCATCTCGTCGACCGTTCGATCGAGATCGTCGTTGACGACGATGTGGTCGGCGAGGGCACGGCCGACCGGCTCTTCTTCCTCCGCCTTGCGGACTCGTTGGTCGACCTTGTGGTCGGGGTCTCCACGGCCACGCAGCCGGCGAGCCTGCTCATCGCGTGACGGCGGCAGCACGAAGATGAGCACCGCCTCGGGCTCGAGCGACTTCACCTGGCGGGCACCATCGACTTCGATCTCGAGGACCGTGTCGCAGCCCGGCAGTGGTTCCGGCGTCGGTGTGCCGTAGTAGTTGCCGAGGAAGTCGGTCCATTCCAGGAACCCGCCGCGCCGGATGCGATCCTCGAACGCCTCGCGAGTGGAGAACACGTACGAATCATCGGGTTCACCTGGCCGCTGGTCTCGCGTGGTCCAGCTGCGGCTGAGCCACACCTCCGGATCACGCTCGACCAACGACGCGACGATCGTGCCCTTCCCGACACCGCCGGGCCCGGACACGATGAAGATGAGTGGACGGGGCCCGTGGGCTTCGTCACGCACAGGGCCGACGACGACGGGATCGTCGGCGCGCACCGTGCACTCAGGATCGGACGAGGCCTCCATGACGACTGGGGGCCCCCGAGATCACTTGCCCAGCTGGTCGAGCAGGCTGGCCTTCTGCTGCGCGCCGAGGCCCTGAACACGGCGGTTGTCGGCGATGCCGATGTCGTCCATGATCTTGCGAGCCTTGACCTTGCCGACGCCCGGCAGGGACTCGAGCAGGGACACGACCTTCAACTTGCCGATCGTCGCCTCGGTGGAGGCGAGGGCCTCGGCGAGGGAGAGCGAGCCGATCTTGAGCTTGTTCTTGACCTCGGCCCGTGCGGTACGAGCTTCGGCTGCCTTCGCGAGCGCTGACGCACGCTGTTCTGGAGTGAGGATCGGGGGAGTTGCCATGTCACCCACCATAGTCAGGGGTGCGGCTCAAGTCGCGGACACCCCGGTGTGACACGAATTCAGCCTGGCTCGCCTCTGCCGGCCCCGGACGCAGCACGTTGATCATTCACCCATTCGGATGATGAAATGCACGACCCGTGATCGAGGCCAGCTGCCCGATGCCGGTCGATGTGGCCCATTCCGTCATCTCGACGGAGATGTTGGCGGCCGCACGCGGGTCGGCGAAGGTCGCAGTGCCCACCTGGACCGCATTCGCTCCGACCAGCATCAGCTCGATCGCGTCCCAACCGCTGCTCACGCCGCCGACGCCGACGATCGGAAGATCGGGAAGCGCAGCACGGACGTCGTGGACGACGCGCACCGCGACGGGGTGGATGCCCCGACCGGACAACCCTCCCCCGCCAGCGGCCAACGCCGGTCGCAACGTCGCCGGATCGATCACCATGCCGAGCAAGGTGTTCACCAGGGTCACCGCCTCGGCCCCGGCGTCGTGCACGGCAGCAGCGACCTCGACCACTCGATCGGTGTTGGGGCTGAGCTTGGCCCAGCGCGGGCGTCCGCAGGCCTCAGTCGCCCGCATCACCTCGGCCGACACGTCGGCGTCGTGGGCGAAGATGCCGCGCCGACCCTCGAGGTTAGGACACGAGAGGTTCACCTCGACCGCAACCACTGCCTCGGGCGCTGCCGCCATCTGCTCGGCGGCGCGACGGTACTCGTCGACGCTGCGACCCCAGATGCTGGCCACGATCCGAGCGCCGGTTCGCACCAGCACCGGGAGCTCGTGTGCCAGCCAGTGTTCGACGCCTGGACCCTGCAGCCCGACCGCGTTGATCATCCCTACGCCTGCGGGGCTGAGCCGGGGGGCGCGGTTGCCTGCCCACTCGAACGCGGCAAGGGACTTCGTGACGACCGCCCCGAGCAGCGACAGATCCATGAACTCGGCGAGCTCCGCGCCGTACCCCGCGGTACCCGACGCCACCAGCACGGGACTGGAGAGCTCGACCGAACCGACCCTCACGCGGGTGTCGACCGTGGAACGCGAGCCCCTACCGGGCATGGAACTCCTGCAACGACCGCACCGTGAGGTGGTCGCTCCCCTGCTCGGCCATGCCCTGCACCGCGGCCAGTGCCGCCTCGACCGTGGTGACCGAGCTGACCTGGTGGCTGCTCGCTGCCTTGCGGATCTGCTCGCCGTCGGTGCGACCTCCGCGACCTTGTGGAGTGTTGATGACGAAGCTGATCTTGCCGTCGGCGATCAGGTCGACGGCGGTGAGCTCGGCACCCTCGCTCACCTTGCCGACCACCAGATCGACGGCCTGGTCGAAGCGGGCGAGGTACTCGGCCGTGCCCTTGGTGGCGGCGATGTCGAAGCCGAGCTCGCGCAAGCGCTTCGCGACCACCAGGCCGGCTGGTTTGTCGCCGTCGGCGAGCGACAAGAACACCGTGCCCTCCGATGGCAGCACCGTGCCGGCAGCGAGTTCGGCCTTGAAGAACGCCTTGCCGAACGTGACGTCGATGCCCATCACCTCACCGGTCGATCGCATCTCCGGACCGAGGGCGGTGTCGACTTCGGGGAACCGATTGAAGGGCAACACCGCTTCCTTCACCGCCACGTGCCCGTGGTCGGACGGCGGGATGAGGAGTCCCTCGTCGCGCAGCTCGGCAAGCGTGGCACCGAGCATCACCCGGGTCGCCACCTTCGCCAGGGGCACGCCGGTCGCCTTGGCGACGAACGGCACCGTGCGGCTGGCTCGCGGGTTGGCTTCGATCACGTAGACCGTGGTGCCCGACACGGCGTACTGCACGTTGATCAGTCCACGAACGTCGAGCGCATTGGCGATCGAGCGGGTGTAGGCCTCGATCACCTCGACCACCCAGCTGGGCAGCGTCTGCGGCGGGATGGCGCAGGCGGAGTCACCGGAGTGCACACCGGCCTCTTCCACGTGTTCCATCACCCCGCCGATGAGCACCTCGCCGGTGTGGTCGCGGATGGCGTCGACGTCGACCTCGGTCGCGTCCTCGAGGAAGCGATCGACCAGCACCGGGCGCTCGGCCGACAGGCCGCCTTCCTTGCCGAGGCTGCCGAAGCCGGCCAGCTCGGCCATGGCCCGGGCCAGGTGGTTGCGGTCGTGGACGATCTGCATGGCCCGGCCGCCGAGCACGTATGACGGGCGGACGAGCACCGGGAACCCGACCGTGTCGACGATCTGCAGCGCCTGCTCCAGATCGACCGCCGTTCCCCCGGGAGGCTGCGGGATGTGCAGTCCGTTGCAGAGGGCGTTCCACTTCTCGCGATCCTCGGCGAGGTCGATCGACGCCGGCGAGGTGCCGGCGATCAGCTCGACCGGCAACTGGCCGGAGAGCTTCAGCGGCGTCTGCCCACCCAGCGACACGATCACGCGGGGAGCCACTCCCCCGCTCGCCGCAGTTTCCGCGGCGATCACGTTGAGCACGTCTTCCTTGGTGAGCGGCTCGAAGTACAGGCGATCACTGGTGTCGTAGTCGGTGCTCACCGTCTCGGGATTGCAGTTCACCATCACGGTCTCGTACCCGGCATCGCGAAGCGCGAACGACGCGTGCACGCAGCAGTAGTCGAACTCGATCCCTTGACCGATTCGATTCGGTCCGCTGCCGAGGATGACGACCCGGGGTCGATCGCTGGGGCGCACCTCGTTCTCGTCTTCGTAGGTGCTGTAGTGGTAGGGGGTGAGCGCCTCGAACTCGGCGGCGCAGGTGTCGACCGTCTTGTAGGTGGGAATCACCCCGGCGATCTCGCGCGCGGCGCGCACGGTGTTCTCGTCGGAGCCCCACAGATAGGCGAGCTGACCGTCGCTGAAGCCGAGCCGCTTGGCGCGGCGCCACGAGGAACGATCCATGCCGTCGAAGCCGACCTCCGCGAGCGCGTGCCGTTCCTCGGTGATCATGCTCATCTGGTCGAGGAACCACATGTCGATCTGCGTCCTGGCGTGCACGTCTTCGATCGTCACGCCACGGCGCAGCAGTTCGCCCACCTGTTGGATGCGATCGGGCGTGGGGATGCCTGCCTGGTGCAACAGGTCGGCGTCGCTCAACGACGCGAGCTGTTCCTCGGCCGGGTCGCACCCGAGGCCCAGTCGGCCCTGTTCCAGCGAGCGCAGGCCCTTCTGCAGGCTCTCGGGGAACGTGCGACCGATGCTCATGGCCTCGCCGACCGACTGCATCTGCGTCCCGAGCACACCGCTGGTGCCCGGCAGCTTCTCGAACGCCCACCGCGGGATCTTGGTGACGATGTAGTCGATGCTCGGTTCGAAGCTCGCTGGCGTCTTCTTGGTGATGTCGTTGGGGATCTCGTCGAGGGTGTAGCCGACGGCCAGCTTGGCTGCGATCTTGGCGATCGGGAAGCCCGACGCCTTCGACGCCAGAGCGGAACTGCGCGACACGCGAGGGTTCATCTCGATGACGACCTGATCGCCGTTGGCAGGGTTGACCGCGAACTGGACGTTGCTGCCGCCCGTTTCGACACCCACGCGCCGAATGCACGCGAACGCGGCATCGCGCATCTGCTGGTACTCGACGTCGGTGAGCGTCTGGGCCGGAGCGACCGTGATCGAGTCTCCCGTGTGCACGCCCATCGGGTCGACGTTCTCGATCGAGCAGATGATCACGCAGTTGTCGGC
>JAYSLK010000702.1:0-1782 GCA_043725585.1 Actinomycetota bacterium | reverse complement strand
TCCGCAGCACCGTTCCCAGCCCGGTGTACAGCGGTCAAGAGCACCTCGTGTCGATCGCGGTCACGCGTGTGGCAGCGCTCGACCTCGGTGACACCGTCGAGTACCGCCGCGAAGTGGTACTCCAGGTCGATGTCGATGCCGACGGGGTGGCCACCGTGGTGGCTCGCTGGAGCGACTGACTGCGACACAGAAGGTCTGGTCGATCGGTCGCGGTCGATGCGGTGCTCGGGCCCGTACCCGAGACGCGACAGCGCCCAGGACCGCGAAGATCCTGGGCGCCGTCGTGTGACTGTTTCAGGTCGCTACCACGGTGAATCAGCCGGCTGCGGGATCGATCCAGATGTTGCCGACCCCGAAGAAACCGCCCGTCTCGCTGCGCTTCGAGCCATCGGGGAGGATTCCACCGCCCACGCCCTGGACGGCGGCCCCGTGCGGCACCCCCCACAGCGTCCACGAGCCAGGGATGTTCCAGCACTCGGCCGCCATCTGACGGTTGATGTTCGCTGCGTACTCCTGGCGCTTGGCCGGGTCCGTCTCGCCGCGAGCGGCTTCGAGGTTCTCGTCGATCACAGGATCGCGGAGGCGAGCGAAGTTCAGCGACAGGCCACCGTCGGGCTGTGCGGTGGAGGAGTGCCACCAGAGGTACTGTCCATCGATTCCTCGGCCACCGTGTTGGCGCCATCCGAACATCTGGTAGTCGGGATCGCCGAACAACGCCTTGGTGATGTACTGGTCCTGTGGGATCTGCACGATCGTGGTGTCCACGCCGATCTCGGACCAGTAGCCCGCGGTCAGCTCGGCGATCTGGCTGTTGATCGCGGACACCGTGGTTCCGTACTGGACCACGATCGGGCCGGGGTTCTCGGCGAGGTAGTCGTCGACCAGCGCTTGTGCGCCTTCGAGGTCCTGTGCCGTGTCGAAGCCGTTGTCCTCGAGGTAGCCCTCCTGGCCGGGTGAGAACAGCCCGTTGGCCACCTGCAGGATGCCGCCGCCGGTGAGATCGATGAGCTCCTGACGATCGATCGCCTTCGACAGCGCGCAACGCACTCGCTTGTCCTGCAGCGGACCGGCCTTGTCGAGGTCGATCATCGTGTAGTTGGTTTCGACAAATCGGTCTTGTTCGAGCATCGGGAACTCGTCGGCGAGATCTCGGAAGTCGGCGATCACGACGGAGGCTGACGTGGCGAAGATGTCGATGTCGCCCAACTGCAGAGCCTCGGCAGCGGTCTCGCTGTCTTCGATCACGCGGAACTCGACTCGGTCGAGATACGGCAGCTGGTTGCCGGCGACATCCTCTCGCCAGTAGTCGGGGTTTCGCGTGACGACCAACTTGTCTCTGGGCGCGTAGCTCTCCACGATGAACGCGCCTGTTCCGACCGGCTTCGTCTCGTCCGCGGTGCCGGCCTTCACGGCCTCGAGCCACGCCGGTGAAGCGACGAAGCCGATCTGACCCGACAGGAATGCGGGCAGCGTGGCCCACGACACAGGCTGCGAGAGGTCGCCGCCCTTGCCTGTCTTGATGGTGAACGTCATGTCATCGGTGGCCTCGATCGCGAACGTGCCATCGGGGTTGCGACCGAAGTCGGCGACTGCCGCAGCCGTCAGCAGGCTCGGCCCGTGTTCTTGCAGGTTGTAGACGACGGCCGCCGCATCGAGCGGGGTCCCGTCGTGGAAGGTGATGCCCGGTCGTACCTTGAAGGTCCACTCGGTGAAGTCGGCGTTCGGCTCGTAGCTCTCGACCAGGACCCCGGCATACACGCCGTCGTCGTTGAGCGACACCAG
>JAYSLK010000701.1:0-6206 GCA_043725585.1 Actinomycetota bacterium | reverse complement strand
CACGAAGCCATCGGGGCCGAAGGTCACGGTGAACGTGTCGAGGAAGCCGGTCTGTCCGAGGATCACTGCGGTGCCGTGGTGCGGCCAGGGATCGAGCACCGCAACGATGCTGCGCCAGGTGATCGGGCTCGCATCTGGCGCACTCGCCGGCGGACGCACTTCCAGACTGAGGTCGTACAGCGCAACCTCGTTGGTCGAGCCGCCGAGTCGGAGCATCATGCTCTCGTTGCGTTCGACCGGGTCGCCCCCGGACCGGAGCACTTCGGACGCGACGACGGTGATCGGCCCGCCGGTATCGATGATCGCCGCGAACCGGCTCGGTGCTCCGGGGGTGGCGACGCCGACGACGGCTCGCAGCACGGGCTGTGGGCTTCGCCCGTGGCCTTCTCCGAAATCGGTGTAGTTGTAACGCCAGGCGTCAGCCAAGCCCGTAGACCACCGGCTCGTCTGGTGCCGGGGCACGCATCACTTCGACGTCGCCAAGACCAGCGGTGGCCAATGCGTCGAGGAGTTCGGCCAATGTCGGGGCGTCGCAGCAGACGTGATCCGCAGAGTCGACCGCAACCCAGCGACCCGCCCACGGAGTGAGATCCAACGTGCGAACCATGGTGGGAGCGTACCCGCTGGATGTGATGCAGTCTGGTGGGGCGGCGAGAGTAGATCGCGCTCTGCAATACGTGCGGAACCCTGTAAATCCTGTGCTCTACGGACAACGGGAGCGTACGAAACACCAGCTCACGGACATCCTGGACGTTGGGCATCGCCTTGCCAAGGTGAGGGTCGCGAGTTCGAATCTCGTCATCCGCTCCAAGAAAGCAGCAGAACAGCGGCCCGACGGGGCCGCTGTTCTGGTGCTCCAGGCAGGTCCAGAACGACTCAGGGCCCCGGGACGCGCAGCTGCGTTGAAGGTGGCCTCCAGGCCGCCTCCCAGACTGTCGTCGAGCACAGGCAAGAGATGCGCGTCGCGGTCCAGCGTGAGCCGGATCGTGCTGTGTCCCGTACGCTCCATGAGGGCCCTGGGGTGCAGGCCCTGAGCGATCGCCAGAGCCGCTGCTGTGTGTCTCAGATCGTGAAGGCGAAGGCGAGCGGGACGGCCGGCGCGAGTCATCCCGCGTCGGCGGCGGACTGCTTCGGGTCTGACCACCGGATCACGTCGGAGTGCACCGACGGCGCGTGCCCTTCGGCCTGGAACACCAGGTCGAGCGTGCCAGGTCGCCCGATGCGGCCGGGATCGAGCGACCACGATCTGCGCACGTTGCCGCCGCCGCGCGGCACAGAACCTCGGTGCTGCCACGCCCAATCCGTGCCGGATCCGACGTACTCGAAAAGGCAGTCACCCTCGACCATCCAACGTGCTTCGACCTGCGGCGAACTCCCCGTCGTCCAGCGAGGCAGCCCATCGTGCGGTGATCCGACAGGAGCGAGGAACACGCGATGGACGGCGAACGGAACCAGGAACTGGGCAGCTGCCTCGATCATCCCGTCGCGACATCGCACATCCGGCGCGGTGATCGCCCGGCCATCGCCGGCAAGACCGGGCACCGTGACCACGACCGGGTCGGCTGGCCGAGAGCAACCGCCCACCGGTGATGCCGACCGCATCGAGATCGCGTGGACCGATCCCGGGAGCAGCCCCCCGATCTCGACCGAGCGTGCCCACGCCGGCAGCCGGGCGATCAGCGTCGCGCCGCTCGCGATGACGTCGAACTCGACGTCATCGCGAGCGTCCCCATGTGCCCGGGAACGTCTCAGCACCCCGCAGCGCCGATCGGGTGATGCGATGTCCCACGTGACGCGGATGCTGGTGTGCCCCGTGGCCACCGCCGCGAGCTCACACGGCGGGGGCAGATCCGACCGCTGTCGATCGTTCGTGGCACCGAGCGCCACCCGAGGATGATCGGGGGCAGCCGTGCAGCGCTCCCCTCCATCGCGACTCGTCGGCGCGTCCAGCGCAAGCGCGAGCGAGCCGAAGGGATTCGTCCCGCGAGTCTCCGTCAGATACAGGTGATCGATGCCGCGCCTCGCCGCCAGCGCCATGACCTCATCACGCCGATCGTCGGTGTCGACGCCGTACACGATGTGCCACACCCGGTGACCGCCGGCGTCACGGCGTCCGCCGTCGATGGCGTCGACGACCTGGCGGACGTAGTGCTCGTAGGGCCCCTCGAACGTCACGATGACGTCGGCAGCGCCGGCCAGACAGGTCGGCACGGCGGTGCCGGGGTTCAACACCGTCACGCCACCGGCATCGTGTCGACGGACCCATCTCGTGAGCCCGCGACCGGCCGATCCGATGTCCAGGGGTGACGAGTCGTCGCCGACATTCGTCGGCATCTGATCGAAGAAGATGCCACCGAGCTCAGGACCGTAGAGCCGGTACCAGTGCGACACGTCGTGTTGGATCTGAGCGATCCAATCCTCTGCGGCCGTCGATCCGAGCCGAGTGGTCTGCCCCGTCGTTCCGAGATACCCCGTGTCGACATAGCCGATCAGATCGACACCACGGGCGCGGGTCGAAGCGAAGGCATCCGCCCACGACTGTTCCCGGAGATGTCCGGGTCCATCGAGAACGTTCGCCACCACGATCGAGATCGTCCCGGCATCGGCGACCTGCAGTCGATGCCAGTCGTCGGGTCGTTCGCGCGGGTGGAAGTAGGCCGGAACCGCGAGGGACGGGGCCGCATTCACGTCACGACCTCGACAGCTCGTGGGTCGCGGCCCACAGTTCGCCGAGTGCGTCCTCGACCGTGTGAACGGCATGCCAATCGAGTCGACGACGGATGGCGTCGACGTCCGCGCATTCCCATGCGTCAGGTCTCGATCGATCAACCGTCACGCGATCGTCCACGATCTCGCCGCGGAACCCCGCGATCATCGCCAGCTTCGACACGAGCTCTACGTGCTGCAAGGCGATCCCGGTCCCGACGTTGAGGATGCAACCGGCTCGCGGGGCCATCGAGCTCGCCGAACACACGGCCCGAGCGACGTCACGGGTGTCGATGTAGTCGCTACACCCACCGAGCGGCCCGAGCCGTACCGTCTCCAGGCCCGAGCGAAGCGCTGCGTCGATCGCCCTCGCGGCCTGACCGACGAGGGTGTTCGAGGGTGAGCGCGGACCGAGCGGATGGAACACGCGCAGCACGGTCGCAGTGATCCGACGTTGCGCGGCGGCTTCGATGAGGAGCTCGGTCGCCTCGAGCTTGGTGACGCCGTGCGCCGTACACGGTGCGGCGAACACCTCCTCGTGCACCGGCACCCCTCGGGGTTGGGTCCCGTACTCCGAGGCCGACCCGAGGTGAACCAGGTGGACGCCGGTTCGACCCTCGAGCGTCTCGATCAGCCGAACGACGACATCGACGTTGGCTGAGCGCAATTCCGCCGGAGTTCCGACCGTACGGCCGACGCAGTTGACGATGACCGATGGTGCAGCCTCGTCGATCAACTCGGTGAAAGATCGCGTGTCGGCACGTTCGAGGTCGAGCCCGAGCCATTGCGGTCCATCGGTCGAACCGATCGGTTCATCGGAACCGTCGATTCGGCGGGCGTGGAGGACGAGCTCCGCGGCCCCATGCTGCTCGGCGATGTGGCGGGCAACCGAACTCCCCAAGAACCCACGGGCTCCGAGGAGCAGCAGACGCGGAGGCATGAACGATCAGTGGTTCATCGCGGTCGAAGCAACCACACGGGCGCTGCCCAGCAACGCGATGAACGTCGCCACCAGACCGATACATGCCGACGGCCAGAGCCGTCCATCCGAGACGGCACTGCCCACGCCACCCGAGCCGACGAGCCACGCAACACCGGCACATACGCCCCCCGCCCACGAGCCGAGCACGAGATCGAGACGACCGAGGGCCACGACCAGCAGATCGAGGAAGAACGCGCACCCGAGGACGATCTGGACAGCGGCCAGGCTGATCGGCAACAGCTGATGGTGTTGGACGAATGCTGCGACGAAGACGGTGGCGACCGTGATCGATGTTGCGTAGATGAGGAGAGAGCGGCGACACTCTGCCCAGGCACGTTTCGGGAAGTCCTGGAAGGACTCGAGCGTGCGCGCGAGGTGCGCCGTGCGCGAGCGGAATGTGCGTAATTGCCACTCGGCGATTCCCAGCGTCGCCAAGAGCGGCACGGACAGCGAGGTCTGCGCGAACTCGCCCGCCCCTGAGGTGTCGTGCTGTCCCTGGGTCACCACGATCGAAACGGCCACACCGCAGATGAGTCCATGGAGCAGGTGCTTGCCAGCGATCATCCACCCGTGACGCCCGAGCAGCACGTCGCTGCGCCGACGGAAGGCGACGTGACGAAGCGAGCTCGCGACGATGGCCACACACGAACCGCCGATCGCCGCCGCCACGAACGTTCCCTGCACGGTGCCATCAGGTGTGCCGAGCACCACGATCGACACCACCCAGCCAGGGGCGAGCACCAGCGCAGACCAACGTTCCTCGTCGTGGAACAGCATGATCGCACTGGCGGCAGTGAACAGGGCAAGGGAGATCGTCATGACGATCGCCGTCATCCCTCCCCCGACAGCCACCACCGCACCGAGCGCCAGGAGCATCGCGATCGCACATGCACCGGACAGGACAAGCCCGGCGACCTCGTCCACCGCGCGCTCATCTCCGCTCGAGTTCATCCGGTGCAGCGAGTACGTCGCCATCTGGCCGACACCCCAGCTCCATGTGATGGCGAGAGGGAGCGTCCAACCGCCTGTGTCGAGGTCGAGCATTCGCGACACAGCCAGCAGCATCACAGCGGGTGCCGCGTACAGCATCCCACGGGCGATGTCCCGCCAGTTCCCTGGTCGCTGGATGGCGGGCGGCGAAACACGAACCGCTCGCATCGGAATCGTGTTCCACAGCGTGTTGGCCAGTGAGAACACGTCGGCGCGTCCGTACCGATCGGTGGCGACGGTGTGGCTGATGCCGGCCACTTCGAGTGCGGCTGCGATCTCGAGCGGATCGACCGCCGCAGCGCAGGTCGTGGCGACTCTCGAAGCTTCCAGTGAGACGAAGTCGACACCACCGGTGATGGCCTCGATCCAGTCGTGGATGTAGGCGTCACCGGGACCCGGGTCATCGACGTTGCCGTTCAGCCGAGCACTCACGCGATTCCACCTCGGATCGAGCTCTTCACACCCGCATCCACGAGGTCGTCGTACAACTCGCCATACCGGGCGAGGCACAGGTCGACCGGGAACAGCGACTCGGCCCGCTCACGAGCAGCCGATGCCAGCCGGGCCCGCCGCGCAGGGTTGCGCAGCAGGTCGAGGCAGGCGTGTGCCAACGCATCTTCGTCCTGCGGGGGCACCAGCACCCCAGTTTCGCCGATCGCTTCTCGGACGCCACCGACATCGGTGGCGATCGTGGCTCGGCCGGACGCCATCGCTTCGAGGACGGCGTACGGGAACCCCTCCGAGATGCTCGTGGCCACCACGGCATGACCCTTCAGATACGCATCGGCGATCGGCCGTACACGACCCTCGAACACCGCACTCCCACCGAGATCGAGTTGTGCGTGGAGTTCGAGGCACTCCGCCAAGTAGTACTCGTTGCCGATCGGTGTTCCTCCGAAGATGCGGAGGATCGACCCGGGCATGGCGGCCTTCACGAGCGCGAAGGCACGGAGCAGCGTCTTGACGTCCTTGAGCGGGTCGATTCGACCGACCCATACAAGGGTCGGGGCATCCGGCTCCGTTGCCGACGAGCTGAACTCGTCGGAATCGATGCCGTTGTGGATCAGTTCGATCTTGTCGAGGTCGGCACCGTTGGCCTGTTCCCATCGACGGTTGTAGTCGCACACGGGTGCGATGGCGTCCGCCATCCGATACGCAGCGGTTGTGAGCTGCTTGTAGAAGCCGAGCAGAAACGTTCGTTGGTGGTGTGGCATGGAGTGCGGCGAGTTCTCGATGTACCGCTCACGCAGGTAGATGCCGTGCTCGGTCATCAGGAACGGTGTGCCGTACTCCCACTTCGCCGCCATCGCCAGCAGTGCGCTCACCCCGTTCGAGGTCGCGTGACACAGCTGAGAACGAGTCGGCGCGACGGACAGGGGCCGCAGCAGGTGCTCGAGCAGCCCGAGCACCTTGGTAGCGTCAGCGATCGTCGGCGCCGGCAATCCGATCGGTGTACGACCCGTTGGCACGGTCGCTCGCATCGAACCGAGGGTGAACTCGACCGTCGAATTGCGCTTCAGCAGGTGCG
>JAYSLK010000700.1:0-3965 GCA_043725585.1 Actinomycetota bacterium | reverse complement strand
ATCAATGTCGTGGTGGCGGTGATCACCGTGATCGAAGCGCTCCGGGCCTACGACATCGTGGCCGCGCTGAGCGAGCCCCGAGGGACGGAGGTGATGGGCACCCTCGTCACCAACAGCCTGACCGGTGAAGGTGGAGGGCGAGTCGGCATCGGCTCCTCGTACGGCATGGTGCTGTTCGTGCTGTGCATCGGCTTCATCATCTGGTACGTGATCAACAACTTCCGGGAGAACGAGTCATGAGCGGCACTGGCACCCCGATGGTCGGTGTCCGGCGCGGTCCTCGCATGCTGCTGCAAGGCGTGATGATCACGATCGCCGTGTTGTGGTTGATCCCGATGGTGGCGGCGTTCTACGCGTCGTTCCGGTACTTCGAGAGCGACAGCAACGTCAACGGTGTGTTCTCGCTGCCCGAGACGCTGACGCTCGACAACTACCGCGAAGCGTGGAACGTCGGCGAGATCCCCCGCCACTTCTGGAACACGATGTTCGTCACGGTCCCGTCGCTGGTGCTGATCCTGTTCCTGTCGAGCATGGTGGCGTTCGCCTGCAGTCGCTTCACGTGGCGCTTCAACATCTTCTTCCTCGTGCTGTTCACCGCCGGCAACCTGATGCCCCAGCAGGTGATCTTCCAGCCGCTGTTCCAGATCTACAAGAACGTGCCATGGCCCGATCTACTGAGCGACACCAACACCGGAAACCTGCTCGGCACCAAGGTCGCGGTGATCTTCATCCACGTCGCGTTCCAGACGGGCTTCTGCACGTTCGTGCTGTCGAACTACATGAAGACCATCCCGAGGGAGCTCGGTGAAGCAGCGCTCGTGGATGGCGCGAGCGTGCCGCGCCAGTACTTCCAGATCATCCTCCCGCTGTGCCGACCCGCGTTCGCGGCGCTGGCGACCCTCGAGTTCACGTGGCTGTACAACGACTTCTTCTGGGGCAACGTGTTGCTGAACCAGGGCATCGAGAAGCCGATCACCTCGTCGATCGCAGTGCTCAACGGTCAGTACGCGAGCGACTACAACCTGATCGCCGCAGCATCGATGATGATCGCCTTGCCCACGCTCGCGGTCTACCTGGCACTGCAGAAGCAGTTCATCAGCGGTCTCACGCTGGGCGCCAACAAGGGGTAGCTCGTCCTCGATGACCCTCCACCATCTCCGCGGCGTCGGCTCCGACGTCGTCGTCGATACGTCGACCGGTGTGCCGACCCTCGTGCACTGGGGTGCTCCGCTCGGTGACGTCGATCTCGACTCGTTGCTCGCGGCCATCGCCCGGCCGATCAACCAGGGCTCGCTCGATGTGATCGCGCCGGTGTCGGTGGTTCCTGAGCACGGCAGCGGCTGGCAGGGTCGTCCTGGTCTCAGCGGTCATCGTCGCGGCGGCACGGCATGGGCGCCACGGTTCACGCCCACCTCGGTGGTGCGCACGGCGCACGGCCTCGTCGTCACCGCCAGCGATCCGCTGGCCGAGCTCCGGCTCGTCACCCGCATCGACGTGGATGACGCACTCGTGGTCCAGTGTTCGCTCACCAACACCGGAGACACGCGCTACCTGCTCGATCAGTTGTCGGTCACGCTGCCATTACCGATCCACGCGTCCGATCTCCTCACGTTCAGCGGACGGTGGACGCGCGAGCTCCATCCGGTGCGCTCGACCTGGGGTGTGGGTTCGGTGGTGATCGAGAACCGCCGGGGCCGCACCTCCCACGAGCACGTGCCTCTGGCCTTCGCGGGCAGCGCTGGGTTCGGCGAGTGGCAGGGCGAGGTCTGGGGCGCTCACCTGGCGTGGAGCGGCAACCATTCGCTGCTCGCAGAGTGCCTCCCCGACGGTCGTCGTCTCCTGCAGCTCGGCGAACTGCTCCACCCGGGCGAGATCGTGTTGGAGGCCGGTGCCACGTATACGACGCCCGAGGTGGTGGCGGTGTACTCGGACGGCGGCGCCACACGGGCCAGCTGGTGCTACCACCGTTTCGTGCGCAGCCGTCCCGGCCATCCCACCCGGCCGCGACCGGTGTTGGTGAACACCTGGGAGGCGGTGTACTTCGACCACGACAACGACCGGCTGCGCGACCTGGCCACGGCGGCTGCTGCTGTCGGCATCGAACGGTTCGTGCTCGACGACGGATGGTTCGGCTCGCGCCGGAACGATCGGAGTGGGCTCGGTGACTGGACCGTCTCGGCGGAGGTGTACCCCAACGGGCTCGCTCCGATCATCGACCACGTCCGATCGCTCGGCATGGAGTTCGGCATCTGGGTGGAGCCCGAGATGGTGAACCCGGACAGCGACCTGTTCCGGGCACATCCTGAGTGGACGCTCACCACGCCGGGGTACGCGCCCGTCACCGGGCGCCACCAACTCGTGCTGAACCTCGCGATCGAAGGTGCGTACCAGCACGTCCTCGGCCAGTTGGACGATCTGTTGCGCGACCACGACATCGCCTACGTGAAGTGGGACATGAACCGCGACCACGTACAGGCAAGCGGTGCCGATGGTGCTGCTGGAACGCATGCGCAGACGCTCGCCGTGTATCGCCTGCTCGACGAGCTCCAGGCACGACATCCCACCGTGGAGATCGAGAGCTGCTCCAGCGGAGGCGCCCGCATCGACCTCGAGATCCTCCGGCGGACGCGTCGCGTGTGGACGAGCGACTGCAACGATGCGCTCGAGCGCCAGACGACCCAGCGTGGTGCGTCGATGTTCATCCCGCCCGAGCTGATGGGTGCCCACATCGGCCCGCCGCGTTCACACACCACAGGTCGCACCCATTCGCTGTCGTTCCGGGCCATCACTGCGCTGTTCGGCCACCTCGGTGTGGAGTGGAACGTCTTGTCGCTCGACGATCGAGAACGCGAACGGTTGGCGGCGTTGATTGCGGTGCACCAGCGGTTCCGACCGCTGTTGCACAGCGGCGACGTGGTGCGGTTCGATCCGCAGTGCAACGGCACCGAGATCGCCTCCCATGCCCATGGCGTGTATGCCGCGGACCGGCGCGAGGCGCTCGTCGCGATCGTGCAGCTCCGTACCGGGATGAGCCTGACGCCGCCGCCCGTGCGGATGCCGGGTCTCGATCTCGACCGTCGGTACCGCGTGTCCATCGTCGACACGGGCAACCGCGACCGGGGACCGGGGCGAGTCCAGCCGGAGTGGACGGACGATCAGGTGGAGCTCACTGGCCGTCAGCTCGCCGTGCACGGTCTCCAACCTCCCACCATGTCTCCGGAGACAGCGATCATCTTGCACCTTCAGGCGATCAGCTGATTCCTCGAGCGATCTCGTTCCGGTGAGCGTGCTCGTGGCGCTGCGTGACATCGGACTCGATGAGGCCTCGGTGCCGGCCGAGTAGGTTCGTTGCCGGCGGACGCCATGCTCGGCTGTCCGACGACTTCGCGAAGCTCTCTGGGAGGGGTGACGATGCGTTCTCGCGCGTGGGGATGGCTGTTGCTCGTGCCCGTGACCTTGTCGTTGCTGGTCATCGCGTTCGCCCCCTTCCGCTCGTTCCACCAACACCTGGCTCTGGCGGGCACCCCCGACCGGTTCGCAGCCACGGTCGTTCGAGCGGGCAGGTCCGATGCCCGTGCCGCATTGTGGCTCGACAACGTGTTCGTCTTGTCGTGGGTCCTCATCGTGCCGAGTCTGTTGACGGCTGGATTGCGGCGCTGGGCTCCGGAACGGAGGCGTCTGGCGACGATCTGGATGCGTGCGCCGAGGGTGGCGCTGTTCGCCGCCGCGTGCGATCTGGCGCAGAACGTGCTCGCCCTGGCGATGGTGGGCAAGCGTCAACCGGCGACGGGTCTCACGCTGACGCTGGTGTCGGTCACCTGGGTGATGTGGCTGCTGTTCATCTGGTCGTTCTTGGCGTTGTTGGCGCTCGTGGTCGGGCCCTTCGCCGCCCCCATGCTGCGGCCAGCGCTTCGACGGGTGTTCGCCACGTTGGATGGCATGGCCGGTTCCCATCCGCCGATCGA
>JAYSLK010000699.1:0-4152 GCA_043725585.1 Actinomycetota bacterium | reverse complement strand
GTCACATCCAGCAGGACCGCATCGGCCCGGGGCAGTTCGGACAACGACGCGACGGCACGTCCGGTCTCGATCTCGCCGCCGGCTTCCACGATCACTGCGGCGAGCGCACCGACGATGGATTGGCTTCCGCCGGCGGCAATCGGCATCCCCGCTGCCTGGCTTCCTGCCAGCAGTCCCAGCGCGACACCAGCGGTCGTGGGCGATCGCAGCGATGCCCCACCGTGGGCAGCCATCCCTGCGATCAGCGCCCGCGCCTCGCGGGTTCTGAACAGCCGCTCCAACGCCGTTGCGGGCAGCGCTGCCAATGAGCCGAAGCGAGCCATTCGCAGCGGATGCCCGGCCACCGATCCGAGCACCGGTTGCAGCACGAGGTGCCGCCACGAGTCCCAGTCGGTCGAGAACGGATCGATGATCGCCCGCCAGCGAGTCGCATCGGCGCCCATGCCGTTGGCTGTCGCGTGTGGTGCGTCGGGCGTGGAACGAAGCAGCATTGCTGCCGTCGCGTCATCGAACGGGTGTGCGAACGCCACCGGGGCATGGCACCAGGTCAGGCCGTGAGCGGCCAGATCGAGCTCCTCGAAGGCGGGCGACGATGCCCCGAACGGGTGCACCGCAGCGCACGCATCGACGCTCGCCGCTCCCAGGGGACGGGTCCGCGAGCCACCACCGATCGTCGGAGCGGCCTCGATGACCACCACGCGCCAGCCTTGACGAGCGAGGCGCGCCGCTGCCGTCAGACCGTTCGGCCCCGCACCGACCACCACTGCTGTTCTCTGGCCCGGCACACCTTGACTGTAGGCCGGTCCGTCGACGACCACCTGCGCGGGCGACGTCGGCCCCGCCGATGAGGTCAGCATGCGCCGGCGAGGACGGGCAACAGCGCTTCGGCGACCTCGGCGGGGCGTTCCTCGTGTGAGAACAGGCCCGCGCCCTCGATGACCGCAAGCCTGGCATCGGGGAAGGTGCCGACCATCTCCTCGGCCCACTTCAGCGGGAAAAACGGATCCTTCTCACCCCACACCAGCTGGACGGGCACATCGATCATGCGGTGGATCGCGCCGAGGGCGCGCACGTGCTCTGGGTCGAAGCTGCGCAACAGCCGCACTGCGGCGGCGCGACGCTCCGAGCTTTCGTGGATCGGCCTCAGGAAGAACTCGTCGAACTCACCATCGAGCAACGACGAGTCGGCGAACGCGTCTCCCAGCACCATGCCGATGCGACGGATGCGCGGTGCGCCTGCCACCCAACCGAGGCCCGCGCCGAATCCGGGCAGGTGGCGTGCCGCCAGGAACGACCTGAACCGCCAGCTCATCCCATGTGCCTGCTCGGTGTCGATCAGCCCCATCGCCCGCACACGCGCATCGCCGGCCACCGCGTGCCGAGCGATCATCCCACCACTGTCGTGGCCGACCACCGCGACCGCGCTCAGGTCGAGCAGATCGATCACCCGCCGCACGCTGAGGATGTGCTGGTTCACGGTGAGCGTGGTGTCGGCTCCGAACCTGCTGGAACCCGCGCCGGGAAGGTCGATCACGTGGCATGTGACGTGATCGACCAGATGCGGCAACAGGGTGCGAAACGTCGCCCCACTGACCGGCCAACCGTGAACGAACAGCACATCGGGTCCGCTGCCCACGCGGCGGTAGGCCACTTCGCCGGCACCGACGTCGAGGAACCGATCGGGTTCGCGGCGGAACAGGTCGGATGCTGCAGCAGTGGTCAAGGTCGACATCGTCGTCTCCTGTGCGGTGATGGCTGATCGAGCTGGCTCGAGCATTTGTAGTTGTCACTACGAATGCTAGGCGAGCATGCCGATCCGATCAAGTTCACCGCCGCGACTCGTCGACAGCCCGAACGACCTTCGCCGCCCGTCAGCAGCTCGCACGAGCCACCCTCAGGGGTTCTTCTTCGCTGACGCCCTCTTCTTGGCCGGAGTCTTCTTGGCCGGAGTCTTCGCTGACCCCGCGGCAACCGACGGAACCGACGGAACCGACGGAGCGTTGGCGACCTTGCGCTTCACCGCGATCCGGTCCTTCACCGCCTGATTGCTGGGAGCGATCGGCTCCACACCGTCGCCACCCTTGCGCATCGGAGGACGCGTGGGTGGAACTGCCCACTCGGCGCCGGTGGCTTCGAACAATCGAGCGATCTCGTCGATGTGCAGATCGACCATGTGCCACAGGTCGGGCACCAGGTCGCGGTCGGAGATGAGCCCGAAGTCCATTCGATCGGCGTAGCTGTGCACCGTGATGTTGAGCCCGATCCCATCGGCGATGGTGGACACGGGGATGTAGGCGTCGAGCTTCGCTCCGGCGAAGTACAAGCTCTGCCTCGGCCCAGGCACGTTGGAGATGACGACGTTCACCGGCAAGGTGACGCGATCGGCCAACTTGAGTCGCGACACCAGCCGCAACGCCGACGCTGCGACCAACGGCGACGCGTAGTCGGCAGACTGGCCGAGGGCGTGGGCAGGGATGAGGTCGAACTGGCTCTTCGCCGCGTTCATCGCTTGTCGACACAGCGCCACGCGTTGGAGTGGATCGGCGCAGTTCGTCGGGAGATCGGCGATCAGACCGGACACGCGGTTGGTCCACGGGTCTGCCTCGTCACCGGTGCGGATCGACACCGGCACCATCGCTCGCAGCGGGGCCTCCGGCAGCGCATCGTGCTCGATCAGGTACTCGCGCAGGGCACCTGCGCAGACGGCCATCACGACGTCGTTGAGGGTGCACCCCGTTGCCTCCTTCAGCCGCTTCAGGTTGTCGAGCGATGCGGTGCGCATCGCGAACCGTCTGTGCGGCGACACCGCCTTGTTCCACGGGGTCGATGGCGCCGCCGTCAGCGGGAAGCTCACCCTCGACGCCGAGTCGCTCTGCTTCGTGGCCTTCTTCGCCGCGGCTCCCAACGTGTCACGGGTGCGCGTGGCGAGACCGCTCAGACTGGTGATCCCTGCCTGATCGGCGAAATCGCGGATCATGCTCAACGACAACCGCGCGCCTCGAACCGGATTCACCGCCAGGTTCGCCATGGCTCGTTGCAACATCATCGATCGGCTCGGGGGCTCCTCGCCGACCCACTCGATCGGCTCGAGCTCCCATTCGGCATCGCGTGACTCGTCGGTGAGCATCTTCAACATGATCACGCCCGAGGCACCATCGATGGTCGCATGATGCGTCTTCTGCAGCAGCGCCCACCGCCCGTCGGCGAGGCCCTCGATCACGTACGCCTCCCACAGCGGCCGCGAGCGATCCATCTTGCGGCCCACGATCCGTGCCACCTGTTCGGTCAGCTGATCAGCGGCGCCGGGCGGCGCAAGGCCGATGTGGCGAACGTGGTAGTCGAGATCGAAGTCGGCGTCCTCCACCCAGTACGGGCGATCCAACTGGAACGGGACTTCCACCACCTTGCGACGCAAAGGCTCGAGGTGACCCACCATGACCCCCAGCCGGTCCCGAACCGCGGTGAACGGATCGAAGTCGGACGACGGCCGGTCGTAGACGCTGAGCCCGTTCACGTGCCCGTAGTTGTTGTCGGTCTCCATCGACAAGAAGCTGACGTCGACCCCGGTGAGCTGCTTCATCTCGACCTCCCGCTGGTTGGTAGGAGCATCATGGCCCAAAGCAGCATCCCTGTGTGCCGCCGGCTGCGACATGACGCACCCACCACCGGGCGGCTTCCTCACGGCAGGCACCGATCAGCGCTGAGGGCCTGATCAACAACGCTACGGTCCTGGCAATGGCGAACACGATCGGACCCTTCAGCACAGCGCTCGAGATGATCGCCGCGCTCGATGCTCGCGAGATCTCCGCCGTCGAGCTCGCAGAGCTGCACATTGCACGGATCGCCGAGCACGACGGTGCGCTCAACGCCATCCCGGTGCTGACGCCCGACCGTGCTCGCAGCGCGGCGGTCGCAGCGGACGTGGCACGTGCTCGCGGTGCCCAGGGAGCGCTGTTGGGTCTCCCGATGACTCTGAAGGAGTCGACCCAAGCCGCTGGCTTGCCCCAGTCCGCGGGCATCATGGCCTTCAAGGATCACGTGCCCACGGTCGATGGGCCGATCGCTCGCAGCGTGTTCGCCGCGGGCGCCGGGCTGCTCGGCAAGACCAACATCCCCGTGGCGCTCGGAGACTGGCAGGCCGACAGCCCTGTG
>JAYSLK010000698.1:0-5165 GCA_043725585.1 Actinomycetota bacterium | reverse complement strand
CCGCGCTGGCTGATCTGGTTGGCCGGCACGGGAGCCGGCGGGTTGGCCATCATCGGCTGGGAGATCGGGGAGTACGCAGTCATGAAGGCCGGTGTCGGCAATCTGTCGCTCACCTACGGCGACACGCTGTTCGACCTGGCGCTGTCGTCGGCAGGGGGCGCCCTCGGCGCATGGATGGTCACGGCGCGGGCCGAGCCCTGAGGTGAAGGCCAAAGGGTGAGCCGCCGGGCGTGAGCGATCAGGGGGCCGGCGTGCGCCACTCGCCTGCCTGGCCGACACCGAGGTTCACCGGTACGTTTGGGCAATGCCTGAGCGGAGCATCCCACCTCGAACGCGCGCGATCGTGATCGCCGCGGCGGTCGTCGTCCTGGCGACGGGTGGTGTCATCGCAGCGATCGTCTCCAGCGATGATCCCGACCAGGATGTGGTCACCGCTGCCCGAACCCCGGGCTCCAGCGCGCCGGCCACCACGTCGCCTGCGCCGCCGGCCCAAGCAACGGTTGCCACCGCGATCGCGCCAACTCCCACAGCGGTGGTCACCACGACCCAACCGGCAGGCACGGTGACCGCACCTCCGCCGGTCGAGGTGCTGCCGCCCGCGCCGGCCTCGCCGCCTTCAGGTGGTGAAGTGTTGTTCACCACGTCGTTCGACACACCGGGCACGGCGCTCGACAACGGGATGCTGCTGCCGGGCATGGGTCCGCACGTCACACCTCGGCCGGGAGTCGTGGCGAACGGGGCGATCTTCCGCGACCCAGCGATGACGGAGTGGGAAGACGTGTTGGTACGCGCTCCCGTCGGGCCGTTGACCGGCGACCGCTACATCGAAGCCGTGGTGACCGTCGCCTCGAACGGCACCGATGCCCACCCCGCGATCATGTTCTTCGACGATCCCGGCACGACGAGTGGGGGCTGTGCGGGGGGTTCGACAATGGACTGGGCCGAAGTCGATCCGTGGAACAACATGCAGGTCGGTCGGATCTCGTTCGTGGTGAACGGCTGTTACGACGCGACGACCCATGTGTTCGCCGAGGCGCTCGACGGCTACCAGACCTACACGGTGCGCGCCGAGATCGTCGGAGGCGACATCGTGATGAAGGTGAACGGAACCGAGACGGCCCGCACGGCGATCCCTGCAGGGCTCGATCTCCCGTTCGCAGGACTGCGGCTCGGCCAGTTCGGCGTCGACGGTGGCTTCGATCAGTACCGGATCGAGAGCTTCGCGGTCGGGCAGCTCTGACCCGCCCGCTCCGGCGATGACCGCCCGAACTCACACACCCGAGTGTGCCGGCACCGGCTCAGGCGTGGCCGCGGCGGCCATCGACTTCAGAGCCTTCTGGCGCTTCTTGGCGTTCACCTGCGTGCGAACTGCACCGGCGATGCCTTCCGGGTTCTGGATTGCGGTGAAGATCAGCAGCGCGCCACCGATGAAGGCTTCCCAGGTGCCCAACGAACCGATCACCTCGCTCATCCCGAAGAACGCGACACCGGACGCGGCGGTGATACCCGCCGTGACCGCGCCGCTCACGCTGGTGATGCCGCCCAGGTAGGCGATGGCCAGCGCCGTCAGTGAGGCCACCACGCCGTACGACGCGTCGCTCACCGCGCCGAATCGGTAGGCGACCAGGCAGCCGGCCACACCGGCGACGAATGCCGACATCATGAAGGCGAGCATCTTCACCCGGGCCACGCGAATGCCGATGGCGGCGGCGGCGCGCTCGTTCGAGCGGATCGCAAGGATGCGACGACCCGTGGCACTCCGGCGGAGGTTGCTCACCCCCAGCGCGATCACCGTCGCGACGACCACGAGGAAGATCCCGAAGATCGGCCGTGACGACTTCGACCCGAGGACCAGACCGAAGTTCCAGTCGAACAGCTGGGGGTTGGGGATCTTCGCGCCACCGGTGCTGGCGTCACCGACGTACTTCGGGTTCTTGAACACGAACTCGGCGATCGCCACACCGCCGGCCAGGGTGATGATCGCGAGGTTCGTGCCGCGCAACCGCAACGCCGGAAGGCCCATCACCGCCCCGAAGAGGGTTGCGACCAACGCTGCCAGGATGGGTGCAATCGGCAACGGGATGTCCCACTGCATCGCCAGTTTCGACAGTGAGAACCCGGCGATGCCGGCAAACGCCATCTGGGCGAGAGAGGTCTGGCCCGCGTAGCCCGTGAGGATCACGAACGACAGCGCCATCACGACGGCGATCACCGACGTCATGATCGCACCACGCCACAGCGGGCCGAAGAACAGCAGCCCCGTGACCGCGATGAGGACCGGTACCAACACCGTGAGCGGCGTCACCCGGGCCTGTGGCACCGCCGGAAGTCGCCACGTGTCGACGGTTCCACGTTCGGGCAGGCGCTCGCCGAGCAGCACCATCGCGACGATGATCACCAGGAACGGCAGGCCCTCGCGAGCGCCGTAGTCGGGGAACCATGGGATGTCGCTCTGCATCTTGATGAAGGTGGATTGCACGAGTCCGATCGCCAGACCTGTGGCAACAGTGGGCCCAACGCTGCGGAACTTGCCGATGAGGGCAGCTCCGAGTGCTGGGATGAGGAAGCCGAACGTGAACACACCGGATCCCAACTGGATCATCGGCGAGGCGAGGATCGCGATGAGGCCGGTCACCAGCGATGCGACGACGAAGCTGAGTCCGGCGAGGCGATCGGGCGAATAGCCGAGCAGCACGGCGCCCTTTTCGTTCTCGGCGGCGGCGCGGGTGATGAGACCGATTCGACTGAACCGCGACATCGCCCACAGTGCGACTCCGATCAGGATCACGATCAGTGCCAGCCACAACCCGTCTCGGGGCACGGTGAGATCACCCGTGAGGGTGTACGACTCGCGGGGCAGGATCGGGTCGACCCGGAGCGTGGTCTTGTCGGCGAAACGGCGGTCCACCAGTGATGTGAACACGATCACCAGGCCGACGCTGGCCACGACCTTGGCCAGGGCAGGCGCCTTGCGCAGCGGTCGGAAGACGATGAAGTAGATGAGGCCACCCATCGCCGCGGCGGTGAGCAGCGCCAGGAGCATCGCCCAGCGGAACCCGACGTCGCCCTCCAAGCTCCCGCCGAAGTGGTAGCGGCCGGGCAGGCCTGGGATCGGGAATGGATATGCCCCCTCGCGGAGATCCGCGTACACATAGGCGACCCACGTGGCCATGGCGCCGTGGGCGAAGTTGACAACACCTGAACCCTGGTAGGTGATGACCAGGCCGAGGCCGAGCGCGGCGATGATCGCGCCGGCCCCGGATCCCAACAACAGATAGAAGATGTAGTCAGTCATCGCTTCGTTCCATGAGAGTTGTCAGGTGGTCAGGTGGTGCTTGTCGACGAAGGGTCGATCAGGGCAGGTAGGCGACCGAGTCGACCGCCTCGAGTCCCGGGACCGTGAGCACCTTTCCGCCCTCGGTGTACTCGGCGAAGGGGAATGTGAACGAACAGATCGTCGGATACGCAGCCGAAGCTCCACAATCGATCTGGCCGGTGCCGGGCCACAGGGTGAGACCGTCGGCCGTCTTCAGGAAGTCGTAGATGCCCTGGCCGGTCACCTCCTGGCCATCGGCCGCCATGACGTTGGCGTACACAGCGGTCGACATGATGAGGAACAGGCCCAACCCACCCAGACCCAGAGCCGTGGAGTCGACCTCGCTGGGCTCGACGCCCAGCACGGGCCCCATGATCTCCTGCAGGATCGCCAGTTCGGGCGTGTCTTCCTGGGTGGCGACGCCGATGAAGGTCCAACCGATCGCATCGTCGCCGACCTGATCGATCACTTCCGCACCGCTGCAGATGCCAGTGGTGATCACGGGGATCTCGATGCCCAGCGCGGCTCGACCGCGCATCGTGCCGATGCATCCGGCGTCGGAGTAGAGCGAGAAGAGCAGGTCCGGGTTGCCGGAGGCGGCCTCACGCATGAGGCCCTGATAGCCGGCGTCGGTCTCGTTGTCGCCGCCCTTCACGGTGGTGTGGGCGATGCCTGCCTTGTCGAGTGCAGCAACCAGCGTTGCTTCCGTCGAGTTGGCGCCTGGGTTGTCGGCGCTCACGATGCCGACGGTCTTCGCCCCGAAGTGGTTCTGAGCAACGTTCACCGCCGAGGCCATCGTGGTGGCGTTGCCACCCGTGAGGAACAGTGCGTTGGCGGTGTAATCGCCCGGCAGGATCGGCAGCACACCGACCACGGGCACGTTGGCCGCGGTGTAGGTGGCGTAGTCGGGGAACAGGTCGAGACCGAGCAACACCATCTCGACGCCCTTGCCCGTGAGTTCCTGGGCGCAGGCCTGCGAGGTCTCCGGCGAACCGTTCACGGTGCAGTTCTCGATCGTGACCGGTCGGCCACCGATGCCACCGTGCAGGTTGAGGTAGTCGACCGCACCGTCGACGTCGAGACGGAGCTCGGGGAAGTCGAGGCCAGGGGTTCCCTCGCTGTTGACGAGGCCGATCAACATCGGTTCGCCCGTCGGGGGCCCGAGATCGGGGAATGACGTGTTGAAGTTGACCTCGCCAGGAGGTTCGGTGGCCGCAGGCTCCGTGGCGGCCGGCTCGGTCGCGTCGGGCTCGGTGGCCGCGGGCTCCGTGGCGGCTGGCTCGGTCGCGTCGGGCTCGGTGGCCGCCGGTGTGGTCGGTTCGGTGCCCGGGTCAGCTGACTCGTCGTCGCTGCATGCTCCGGCGATGAGCATCAGCGCGACTCCGATCGCACCAATCCGCATCACTCGGCTCGAGCCCGTGTGGGCGCGCCTAGAAACTCGTTCCATGATCCCCCTCTTTCGGTTGTGTACTGCTGATGTCCCGGCCTCATCCCCCAAAGGTGACGCCGATTGCTGCTGTTGTTTGCTGCTCCTTGGACTTCCTTGACTGGATACTCGTGCCGACGTCACATGCGTGTGTCGGTCACCCGTCTGCCAGGCGCACCATAGGGCACCTGACGAGGTCTGAGAACTGCGGCTGGCGGCACCGTTCAATCACGAGGAACGATCACTTCGGGCGAACGCTTCCACATCAGGGTGGAGTCGAAGCCGAGCGAGTAGTCGGGTGTGAACTCGATGATCACGCGGTGAGGCGAGTCGAGGAACTTCTGGAACGTGTCGGCTGCGTGCTCGTCGTCGGGACGTACGGAGCGTGCGAGGGCGGGGTAGAACCAGTCCTTCGTTTCGCGG
>JAYSLK010000697.1:0-3130 GCA_043725585.1 Actinomycetota bacterium | reverse complement strand
CAGGTCACCAGCATCGACGGCTCGATCCCCTCCCCCGACAGCTTCGACGACCCGACCACCCGCGAGACCGTGGCCCGGGCACTCGAGTACATGGGCCTCGTGGCCGGCACGAAGATCCGCGACGTCACGGTCGACACCGTGTTCATCGGCAGTTGCACCAACAGTCGCATCGAAGACCTCCGTGCAGCAGCGGCGGTCATGAAGGGGCGCACCGTCACCGTGCCGAGGGTGATGGTCGTGCCCGGCAGCCACGCCGTGAAGGCCCAGGCGATCGCCGAGGGTCTGCCCGAGATCTTCCGGGCCGCCGGAGCCGACTGGCGCGAGCCCGGATGCAGCATGTGCCTGGCCATGAACCCCGACAAGCTGGCCCCCGGCGAGCGGGCGGCCAGCACCAGCAACCGCAACTTCGAAGGCCGCCAGGGCCGTGGCGGTCGCACCCACCTCGTCAGCCCGGCCGTGGCAGCAGCCACCGCCGTGGCCGGCCACTTCGCCCTCCCCGCCGATCTGGAGTCCGCATCATGAAGGCCGTACACATCGTCACGGGCACCGGTGTGCCGCTGAAGCGCAGCGATGTCGACACCGATCAGATCATCCCCGCGGAATGGCTCAAGCGGGTCGAGCGCACCGGTTTCGAGAAGGGTCTCTTCGCCACATGGCGCGACGACCGCAACTTCGTGCTCAACGACGAGCGGTACTCCGGTGCGTCGATCCTCGTCGCCGGGCCTGCCTTCGGCGTCGGCTCGTCTCGCGAACACGCCGTGTGGGCCATCCAGCAGGGCGGCTTCGACGTGGTGATCGCACCCAGCTTCAGCGACATCTTCCGCAACAACTGCGGCAAGAACGGTCTGGTGCCCGTGGTGCTGAGCGACGAGATCGTCACCACGTTGTGGGAGCTGATCGAAGCCGACCCGGCCACACAGATCGTCGTCGACATCGAACGGCTTACCGTCGAGGTTGCCGCGGCGGGTGTGTCGGCGACGTTCCCCATGGATCCGGCCACGCAGCATCGCTTCCTCAACGGACTCGACGACGTGGGCATCACGCTCACGCATGCCGCCGAGATCGACAGTTACGAAGCCGCTCGCCCCGCGTGGTTGCGGTGATCTGGCACCGGTGATCAGCCGCCGGTGATCAGCCGCCGGTACGGAACTGCTGGAGATCCTTCAGCTTCGCGTTGTTGGAGAACACTTCGATCGGAGGTCCGAGCTCGAGGCGCAACGCCCGCTGCAGGATGCGCACCTGCGTGTGCTGGTTGTACTCGGCGAGCGTGACGGCCCATCCATCGCGTCCCGCACGTGCGGTGCGACCGCTGCGATGCAGATAGTCCTTGCCATCACCTGCCGGTTCGTAGTGGATGACGGCGCCGATGTCGTCGACGTCGATGCCTCGCGCCGCGACATCGGTGGCCACCAGAACGCTGAGCTCGCCGTCGGTGAAGCGCTTGAGCGCACGCTCCCTGGCCGCCTGGGCGAGGTCGCCATGGATCGCGTTCGCCTTCACTCCGAGATCCTGGAGCTTCTCCTCCACCCGGTCGCAGGTGCGCTTGGTCTGGCAGAACACGATCGTCTTGCCGACACCCGACGCAATCGCTGCGACGACCTTGTCCTTGTCCATGTGGTGCACCGCAAGGAACAGGTGGAACATGGTGCCGACGGTGTCGGTCGGGGCGTCGATGGCCACCTCGACCGGATCCTTCATGTACCGGGCGACGAGATGGCCGACGTCACCGTCGAGGGTGGCCGAGAACAACATGGTCTGTCGCGGTGCGGTGCACTTGCGCAGGATCCACTCGACCTGCGGGGTGAAACCGTCGTCGGCCATACGGTCGGCCTCGTCGAGCACCAGCACCTGCACACCGCTGAGGTCGAGCTCGTTCTCCTTCAGCAGATCGATCAGCCGCAGCGGCGTGGCCACGACGACGTCGACGCCGTTCTTCAGCTCGTCGATCTGTTGGTGGCGAGACGCTCCGCCGTACACGGGCAGCACCACGCGATTGCACTTGGCTGCGACCGGGATCAGCACTTCGGCGACCTGCAGCGCCAACTCGCGTGTGGGCACCAGCACCAGGCCGAGCGGTCGGCGCGGCTCGGCCACACCATCGAGGCGGGCGAGCATCGGCACGCCGAAGGCGAGCGTCTTGCCTGAACCGGTGCGAGCGCGTCCACAGACGTCTTTGCCCTCGAGCGCCACGGGGATCGCCTTCGTCTGGATCGCGAACGGCTGTGCGAAACCGGCGGCGTGGAGTCCCATGTCGACGAGCTCGGGCACACCGAGATCTCGAAAGCCGGTAGGGACGTAGGGGGTGTCCACGGTGGTCGCCGTGGATGCGGGAGTGCGATACTCGGCCGGCTTTGGTGGGCGGCGAGGGCTCCGCGGTGCGCCCTTCGGGCGTGCGTGGTCAGACATGTCGGCTCGATGATACCGGGGCCACGGTGGGACTCTCGGGACGGCCACCGCCCGGTCGCGCCGTTCTGCTGTTACAACCGGTGGTGTGAGCCGACTTCCGTTGTTCGTCGTGGTCGCGCCCGGGCTCGAGCGGCTGGCGGCCGACGAGCTCGCGTCGATCGGTATCCCTCTCGGCAAGGTCCGGGTCCAGCACGGTGGGCTCGACGTGCAGGCGACCACGCGGCAGCTGTACGCGATCCATCGATGGGCGCGCCTTCCCACGCGGGTCCTGCTGAGGGTGGCCACCGACACGATTCGCAACTGGGACGAACTGCGGGCGCTGTTGCGGACGGTCGACTGGGGGCAGTTCCTGCCCGACGCGGACTCGCACACGCTGACGAGCGACGCAGCTGCCGGTATCGAAGTTCACGTCGCCAGCCACCGTTCCGTGCTGTACCACCAAGGGGCGATCGCCGAGCGGGTCGTCGAGTCCCTCGGCCGCCCCGAGGTGAAAGGTGGCCAGGCGGTGCATCTGCGTCTCGATCGCGATCGCGCGGTCGTGAGCGTGGATGCATCGGGCGAGCTGCTCCACCGGCGCGGATGGAGGAGCGAGACACATCGAGCACCCCTGCGCGCCACGCTCGCTGCGGCCATGGTGCGTGCCAGCGGATGGGACGGATCGATGCCGCTCATCGACCCGCTCGCCGGATCTGGCACGATCGCCATCGAGGCTGCGTCGTGGGCG
>JAYSLK010000696.1:0-5221 GCA_043725585.1 Actinomycetota bacterium | reverse complement strand
AGCACCTGGGTGAGGAAGTTCTTGCTCACCACGAGCCGTTCCCCCTCCAGCCGAGTGCTCGCCTGGTCGGCGACGGCCTCTGCTCGTTCCACCAGATCGTCGATGAACTCCTGGTCGAACACGAGCGGATCGGCATCGCGCCGCAGTTGGTCGAGCAGCTGTCGCTGTGTCGGGGTGAGCTCGGCCGGGGTGTCCACGACTGGCGAGGCTAACGATCCGACCGGCTGGTCGGTTCACGACCGCCACCCAGCGTGCCGGTCGGTCACCCCGCGTCACACCCCTCGTGCACGATGCAGGCATGTCCTCGCCCGCCTCCGCTGTCACGTCCGCCGCGGGGTCTGGCGGTGCCGCCCCTTCCGCGCCTCCCTCGCCTGCTTCAGCGGGAACCACCGTTCACTTCACGCAGGCAGCGCGGCTGTTGTCCCAAGAGGCTCGTCGGCGGGGGTTGGTGGCGCCCGGGTTCCGATGCCCGCCGCGGGTCGTGGGGGTACAGCGCACGCTGCGCCGGCACGCATCGGGAGCGGTGGTCGCGGTGCAGGTGCGCGGCCGGCCATGGGGTGCGGTGGTGGCCGACATGATCGAAGGCGTCGTGGTGGCCAACCGGCTCGTGCCGCCAGAGGCCGATCGGTTGCGCACCGAGCTGTGGGTGGCGATCGGCCTCGAGTGGCCTGCCGACCTCAGCCGAGTCGCCTGATCCCGACCGGTTCGGTGACGCGCCGCTGGTCGTGGCGACGTGGTGGAAGGCGCCGCCCTCAGAACGCCAGGAGCACGACCAAGGTCAGGTTCGGGTCAGCCACTTGATCGAGGCCCTCCACATCCGGACTGGCGAACCCCTCGGGTCCGAACACGAGCAGGCTGAACACGGCGCCATCCTCGTTGAAGTACACGCCCTGGGGCACGCCGGTGATCGGCTCGGCACGGTCTCCGACTATCCATCCGGCGCCCTCGAGCGCGGCGTCGTAGGCAGTCAACACGTCTTCCGGCGACAGCTCGCTCGTGTGCGATTCGCTGAACGCGAGCGCAGGGGTGAGGCCCAGCAGCGCATTGACTCCGGCGGCGTCGATCGTGGGGCCGATGCCGTCGGGAACCGGCAACGCGTCCCACCAATCCGGCCTGGCGATCGGCGGGTCGGGATCGCAGATTGCTCCTTCGTCGGGCAACGTGAGATCGACGATCGCTTGCGCCTCCCAGTCGGTGACGCAGCTGGATGTGATCGTCTGGCTGTGACCCTCCCCGGTGAAGGTGAGCAGTCGTGCCTTGGCGCCCATCTTTCCGGTCATCTCCTCCGACCAACGGAACGGAGTGGCCGGGTCGTTCAGCCCGCCGATCACCAGCACCGGCGCGTCGCCGGTGAACGACAGGGTCGGTGCCACCACATTCGGCATCAGCGGCGCACAATCGTCGGCGAAGTCGTCGGCGGAGACGCTGGCCGCGAAGCGGGGTGACAGCTCGCGCAGTTGCTGGGCGAGCGCCTCAGGGTCGGGGGGCAGTTCGGGGTCCAGCCCGCTGGCGCAGCTGATGATGCCGATCGATTGCTGGATCGTTGCGTACGAGCCGTCGGCCTCGCGCCCGACGTAGCTGTCCGCCAGCACGAAGAGCGTGTCGCCGGCGCCGTTGCGAGCATCGTTGAGCGCTTGGGCCAGGAACGGCCACTGCGATTCGCTGTACAGCGCCGAGTAGGTCGCGGTCTCGAACACCGCCTCGTTGGCCAGGCGCCCATCGGCGGCCGGCACGGGGGTGGCGTCTATCTGCACCCGGAGTGTGTCCCAATCGGCTTCGACATCTGCGGAACGGAACGCGCACGACTCGGTGGTCTCGCACCACGTCGCCCAGTTCTTGAAGGCCTCGTCGAACCCTTGCAGTTGCGTCGAGTACTGCTCTTCCACGGAGTCGCCGGTGGGTTCGTAGGCCGCGTCGAGCACGAGGACGCGTACTCGCTCCGGGAACAGCGTGGCGTACACGGCGCCGAGATACGTGCCGTAGGAGATGCCGAGGTAGCTGATCTGCTCGTCGCCGAGGGCTGCGCGGATCGCGTCCATGTCGTAGGCGGTGTTGACGGTGGAGTACCGCACCAGCGTGTCGCCGAACTTGTCGATGCAGCCCTGTTCGAATGCATCGTCGGCCGCGTCGCTCGCTGCCTGCTCTGCAGGAGTATCGGGTGTGGGGTCGAGGTAAATGGTTGCGTCGAACTCGGCATCGGAGACACATCGAAGGCCGTTGGAGCGGTCGACACCTCGCGGGTCGAACCCGATCAGGTCGAAGTTCTCGAGCCCCATGTCGTTGACCAGGGTTGTGCCCGCGTTGGCGATGAAGTCGAAGCCCGAGCCGCCGGGACCGCCCGGGTTGGTGAGGATCGCACCCGCCCGGCTCTCGGCATCGGCCGCCGGCAGTCGGATCAACGCAAGATCGAGGGTGTCTCCTCCAGGCGCCGTCGGATCGAGGGGCACCGTGATGGTGCTGCACTCGAACGTGTCATCGGTGACCGACTCGTCGTCGCACGGACCCCAGACGATCGTGCTCGCTGGTTGCTCTGGGCCGTTGGGCACGTCGGTGGGCTCGGAGGGCACCACCGAATCGTCCGGGGCTGTCGTGGTGTCTGGAGCGATGGAATCGTCGGGAGCCGAGCCGTCGGCCCCAGCCGTGCGGGCGGCGGTCGTGCGGACCGATTGATCGGTCGAGCAGGCGGCGAGTGTGACCAGTCCGATGAGGGCGATCGAGGCGGCGAACGTCTGGCGTCTCACGCCGGCCACCGTACTGGCGGCGCGCTTCGCCGTCGTGTCAGCGCGTTGGTTCGGCGAACTCGTGGTTCAGCGAGGAGTCAGACCTGACGGCCGAGGAAGCAGAGGAACTCGGTTTGGATGTCGGCACCGGCCGGTGCCTCCACTTTCGGGCCGAAGACACCGGGCTGGCGGATCATCGCATCCATCGGCTTGAGCCCTGAGTACGCCCCCTCCACGGCATCGGCGGGAAGGGTCTCGTCGCCGCCTGTGGCGCGGGCCAGATCCCAGGTGTGCACCAACACGTCGGTGCACACCAGGCGCCCGATCAACTGCTCGGCCGGCATCGGCCCGAACGGCCCGGGCAGCTGCGTGCTCAGGTCGCCGGTGGTCATGCCGGTCATGAACGTGGACTTGGCCTCGGCCCAGGCAGCCACGATGTCCTCGTCGGTTCCGATCTCGCGTCCCTCCTGGCCCTGCAGTGCCGAGCCGAGGCCGAGCAGGTTGTTGCCCACGTGGGTCACCACGTCGCGGGCGGTCCAGCCCTCACATGGTGCGGCGTTGCCCCAGCTGTCTGCGCTGGCGGCGGTGACCCGGGCATCGAACTCGTTGATGAGGGTGGTGGCGCGCTCGATGACTTCGTTGCTCATGCCGAGGACCATACCCCACCAGCGCGACCCCCGACGCCGGCCCGAGCCCACCGACCCCACTCGCCCCGTGACGACCTGCGATGAGAGATGAGTGGCGGTGATGCACGCATCTCTCATCGCTCCGTGAGGGGAGCCGATGTCGATGAGAGATGAGGGCGCCAGAGGCACTCATCTCTCATCGCAGGTCGTGCTCGGAGGGTGGCGCGAGAGGTCGGTGCTGCTGCCGACTTTGGTGACCGTCAGTGCGGCGAGGTGTTGGTGAAGGGGTCGCCCGAGGGGGTGCTGCCGCTGTGCGGTGATGTCGCGTCGACGGCTGCAGCACTGGACGACATGACTCGTCAAGGTTTGCGTGTCCTGGCGGTCGCCACACGCCCGTTGGAGTCAGGCGAGCAACCGGACGATGCCGGCGAGGCCGAGCGCGATCTGGTGCTGCTCGGTCTGATCGGGATGGAAGATCCGCCGCGACCCGACGTGAGCGAGGCGGTCGAGGCATGTCGGCGGGCGCACGTGAAGCTGGCGATGGTGACTGGCGATCACCCCGACACCGCCGCTGCTGTGGCGATGCACGTGGGTCTGCGCGACCAAGACGGTGTCGTGCTCACCGGTGCCGAGCTGCCGGCCGACGATGCCGATCTCGTCGTGCTGTTGGAGCGCGACGGTGTGGTGATCGCTCGCGTGTCTCCGGAGGACAAGGTTCGAATCGCGGTGGCACTGCGCACAGCCGGTCACGTGGTGGCGATGACGGGCGACGGCGTGAACGACGCGCCTGCGTTGCACGAGGCGAACAGCGGCATCGCGATGGGTGCCTCGGGCACCGACGTGGCGCGCGCATCTGCGGACCTCGTGCTGCTCGACGACCACTTCGCCGGCACATCGTGGCGGGTATCGAACAGGGTCGGGCGACATATGTGAACATCCGTCGTTTCCTCACCTATCACCTCACCGACAACGTCGCAGAGCTGTTGCCGTTCGTTGTGTGGATGCTGTCAGGCGGCAGGTTCCCGCTGGCGCTCGGTGTGTTGCAGATCCTGGCCCTCGACATCGGCACCGACACGGTGTCGGCCTGTTCGCGGTGCGTGTGCTGAGCCGCCGAGCGCACATCTGCTCGATGGGCCGCCAGTGACCGGTCGGTTGATGAACCGAACCGTCTTGGTGAGGGCGTTTGGCGTGCTCGGACCAACGGTGGCGGTGGCCTCGATGGCAGCGTTCATCGTGTCGTTGTTGGCGCTCGGCTGGGGCCCTGGCCAGCCGTGGCCGAGCGACGCCGGTCTGGCCGCTGCATCGGGTGCAACGTTCATGACGATCGTGCTCGGCCAGAAGGCGAACGTGTTCGCGTGCCGCATTTCGACCCGACGGCCCGGTGAGATCGGTTGGACCACGAACCGGCTCCTGTTCTTCACCGGAGCGGTCGAGTTCGCGTTCGCGTTCGTCGTGCTGTTCGTCCCATGGCTGGCTCACGGTCTCGACCACGCGTGCCCGCCGATGTGGGGCTGGGTGGTCGCGATCGGCGCGATGCCGCTCGTGCTCCTGGTGGACGCCATCGAGAAGCGCCTGCGCCGCCACCGCTAGCTTGGCGGCCAGGCCCGGGTGGTGGAATTGGCAGACACGGGGGGCTTAAACCCCCCTTCCCGAAAGGGAGTGTGGGTTCGAACCCCACCCCGGGCACAACGAATATGCAGGTCAGCGGGGTCTACCAGGCCTTCTGTGAGCGCGCGCGTCGTTTGTGTGAACACGATTCCTGCACAGACTTTTAGCGCTAGTGCTCTGGCCGTGAACGTTGGTGGGTGTGCGCGTCCACCACTTGGTGTTCGTGGTCGCGCAGACTTGGGTGATGACTCAACCGTTGCGAGTTCG
>JAYSLK010000695.1:0-1612 GCA_043725585.1 Actinomycetota bacterium | reverse complement strand
GAGGTCACGGATCGAGGTCACGGATCGAGGTCACGGATCGAGGTCACGGATCGAGGTCACGGATCGAGGTCACGGATCGAGGTCACGGATCGAGATGGTGCTTCAACATCGACACGACCAGTGCCTCGCGCAGCTCGGCACCGAGATCGGCCAACTCCCCCAGCAGCTGGACGGCGTCCTGGCGTGCCTGCGGATTGCGCTGCCGGAGCAACGGCAGGATCCGCTGCTCGAACAAGCCTGCCTCGCGCTCGGCGCTCTGACGCCACGACCGGAGGTGGCGAGCATCGATGCCCCGGGCCAGGAAGCCGCCGGCTGCCTTCGCGACCGTGAGATCGGCCTCGGTGAACGTCGACGAGCTGCCGGTTCCTCGACCGACGACCAACCCGTACGACTCCAGTTCGGCGAGTTGGGTCTGGGTGATGCCGGCCATCGTGCACAAATCGCTCCGGTCGTACACATCGCTCGGACCGACGGCCGCAAGGAGCCGCATCGACGTGGTGTGGTCACCAGAGCCTGTTCCGCCCGGTGCTGCCGATCGACCCTGTGCCGCCGGATGGCGATGCGTGTTGACCTGCTCGGCATGGGGGCTGATCGTGCCGGTCGGGTCGTCGAGCAGGTAGCCGCCCGTATCGTCGCCGGCGCGACCCATCGGGCCGGTGTCATCGAGATCGAGTGTTCCCCGACCAGCATCAGAGCCGACCCGGACGTTGCGGATCCCGCGTGGCTGATGAAGCTGACTCACGTTGCTCGACCCGGCGCCTTGTGGGTTGGAACCGATGACGATGGTCGCGACCGCCGCAGCGCCGTCGAGACCGGCGCCGGTGGTCGCGACGTCGGTGGCAGTCGTCGGCCCGGTGGCAGTCGTCGGCCCGGTGGCAGTCGTCGGCCCGGTGGCAGTCGTCGGCATCGCGATGCCACCGGAGTCGTCGATGGCACCGGTCTCGAGCCGGTCACGGATCACTCGCAGCGGCAGGAAGTTCTCGCGCTGTTCGCGCAGGATCACCCGCAGTCGTTCGATGTCGGCGTCGAAGAACTTCCGATACCCGCTGGCCGTTCGCTCGGGTTCGATGAGGCCCTGGCTCTCGAGAAAGCGGATCTTCGAGATGGTGACATCCGGGAACTCCTCGAGCAGGAGTCCGAGCACTTCACCGATCGAGAGGTAGGGACGTTCGTTGATGCCGCTCGTCACGCTGAACCGGTTCCGATCTCGAAGAAGACCAAGCGGAACTTGCCCACCTGCAATTCGTCACCCTGTTGGAGCACCGTCTCGTCGACACGTTCGGCGTTCACGTAGGTGCCGTTGAGCGAGCCGGCGTCGCGGACCACATAGTGGTCGTCGATTCGGCTGATGTCGGCGTGACGGCGCGAGACGGTGATGTCGTCGAGGATGATCTCACTGTCGGGGTGGCGCCCCAGCCTGGTGAGCGACCCGCGCAGCGCGAACGCAGCGCCAGCCTGTGCACCGCTGCGCACGACCAACGAAGGAACGCCCGCCGGTAACTGGTCGAGCTGGACGATGGTGTCGTCGCCTGCACCGGGGGCGTCCTGAAGCGGGTCGACCTTGGCCAAGGTGATCGTGTGATCAGCAGGGCGGTCGACCAACGCACCGCAC
>JAYSLK010000694.1:0-1825 GCA_043725585.1 Actinomycetota bacterium | reverse complement strand
AAGGCGATCACCTCGCGGATGTTCTCCTCGCCGGCCAGGATCGCCACCAGGCGATCGATGCCCAGACCGAACCCACCGTGCGGCGGGGCACCGTACTTGAACGGGTTGAGGAAGAACCCGAAACGGCGATCGGCCTCTTCGGGCGAGATGCCGAGCAGGCCGAACACCCGCGCCTGCAGCTCGGGCTGGTGGATACGGATGGATCCCGAGCCCAGCTCCCACCCGTTGAACACCAGGTCGTAGGCCTGGCTGCGCACGCTCAGCGGATCGGTTTCGAGGAGGTGCACATCGTCGGGGTGCGGCTGGGTGAAGGGGTGGTGACCAGGCTTGGGGCGGCCGGTCGTCGCGTCGACCCCCACGAACAGCGGGAAGTCGACGACCCACAGGAAGCGGTAGGGACCCTCGTGCACCGGCGGCCGCCCGAGATCGTTGCGCAGCGTTCCGAGCACCTCACACGCCATCGACCATTCGTCGGCCACGATCAACAGCAGATCGCCCGGAGCAGCATCGAGGCGTGACTTCAGCTCGGCCTGCTCGCTCTCGCTGAGGAACTTCGCCACCGGTGATTCGAGCGCGCCGTCGGCCGCGACCTTCAACCACACCAGGCCCTTCGCACCGATCTTCTTCGCCTTGTCGGTCATCGCATCGAGCTTGTTCCGGCCGTACTCGTCGGCCTTGCCAGCTGCGTTGATGCCCTTGATGGCGGCCGCGCCGGCGAACGCCTTGAACTCGGTGGCAGCGAACACGTCGGTGAGCTCGGTGAGCTCCATGCCGAACCGAAGGTCGGGCTTGTCGATGCCGAAGCGGTTCATCGCTTCGTGCCACGTCATCGTGACGATGTCGCCCGTCTCCTGGCCCGCCGAACGAGCTGCGGCCAGCACCGCTGCGCCGATGGCCGCGTGCACGTCGGCCTGGTCGCCGAAGCTGATCTCGGCGTCGAGCTGCATGAACTCGTACTGACGGTCCGCGCGCAGGTCCTCGTCGCGCAGGCACCGGGCGATCTGGTAGTAACGGTCGATCCCGGCCACCATCAACAGTTGCTTGAACAGCTGGGGGCTCTGCGGGAGCGCGTAGAACGATCCCGGCTGCTGGCGGCTGGGCACGATGAACTCGCGGGCGCCCTCAGGAGTGGACGGCACGAGCATCGGCGTCTCGACCTCGACGAAACCCTGATCCTCCATCGATCGACGGATCGCCGAGTTCACGGCGGCTCGAATCCGGAGGTTTCGTTGCATGCGCTCGCGACGGATGTCGAGGTAGCGGTACTGCAGGCGCGTCGTCTCGGCAACGGTGTCGGCGCGCTCGCTGATGGGGAACGGAGGCGGCTCGGCAGCGTTGAGGATCTCGACCACGCAGTCCTGCAGCTCGATCGCTCCCGTCGGCAGCTTGTCGTTCAGGCTCTCGGCCGGACGGGCATTCACCGTGCCCGTGATGCGCACCACGTACTCGGCGCGCACGTCGACCGCGTTGTCGACGACGCACTGGGTGATGCCCGTGTGGTCGCGCAGGTCGATGAAGGCGAGCTTCTCGCCGTGCTCGCGGCGGGTGGCAACCCAGCCGCACAGGCTGACCGTCTGGCCGATGTGCTCGGTGCGGAGCTCACCGCACTGGTGTGATCGCATGGCGGTCGATGCGCCAGCGACCGGCGAAGGAGATGTGCTGCTCATGAGAGTGCTTTCTGCAGGTGTGAGAGGAGATCGTTCCGGGCGATGACCAGCTGGCCACCCTCACCGGTGTCGGGGTCGTAGTCGGCCCGCATCGGCCGAACCACGACGGTGCCCGCTTCGAGTTCATTGGTGCCGATGATCACGGCGTACGGAGCGCC
>JAYSLK010000693.1:0-2544 GCA_043725585.1 Actinomycetota bacterium | reverse complement strand
GAACCGGGTGGGCGACGCCTTCGACCTCGGGGCGATCGCCCAGGCCAGCCTGGTGCTCGACGGTCGCCGGGCGTGGCCGCAGCTCGACCGTCTCGCCGTGTGGTTGGCCGCCGAAGGTCACCGAGCCGACAACGGCCGATGGGACAGTCGGACCAAGCCGATCCGCCACGTGGAATCCGCCCTTGCCGTGCGCGCTGCACTTCGTGCGCTGATCGCCACGGCGCGTCGCCGCGACCCGCTCGATCTTCGTCTCATCGAGTGGGAGGAGGCTGCAGCGGCGCAAGAACGTTGGCTTGTCACCGAGGGGCTCTTCGGTGCTCAAGCGGCGGCGGGGTGGCGGCGCTCCGGCGGACGCGGAGCCGACGACTCGACCGATGCGTCGTTGCTCGGCTGGCTTCGAACCGCTCCGCCAGCGCTTCCCGACGATGGCGAGGGCGAGGCCGAACTTCGTCGCGCGGTCACGATCGACCGGGTCGCCGGTCAGCTCACCGAATGGCCGTTCACCCACCGACACCTCCCCCACGTCGACGACGGCCTCCCGCCGGGACAGGGAGGTGATCTCTGGGCATCGTTCACCTTCGTAAGTGCACTTGCCAATGTCGGCCGATGGGAAGAGGCGCACGTTCGGATGGAGTCGCTCGTCAGCCTGCTCGGCCCACTACATATCGGAGCCACGCATGCCGATCCCTTCACCATGGATCTCCGCGGCAACCTGCTCGCCGCACCGTGTCACCTCGCGCTCATCGACGCCGCGCTCACCCTTGCACGAGGACCTCGGTAGCGTTTGCTCATGGAGGCGACCGCATTCGAAGAGCAGTTGGCCGACCCCGAGTTCCCACCGGGGCGCTATCTCGAACTTCCCGGACGTGGAGTGACGTTCGTCCGTGACCAACCCGGACCGGTCGACCGTCCACCGATCGTCCTGCTCCACGGCTGGACGGCAACCGCAGATCTCAACTTCTTCAACGTGTATGGCGGGCTCACTGCCACCGGACGGGTGATCGCCATCGACCAGCGAGGTCACGGGCGAGGCATGCCCACCCGGCGGTTCCGGCTCGAAGATGTCGCCGACGACGTGGCCGCCACCCTTGCTGCCCTGGACATCGACCGCGCCGTCGTCGTCGGGTACTCGATGGGTGGAGCCGTCGCCCAACTCGTCGCCCACCGGCATCCAGTGCGCGTCGCCGGTCTGGTGCTGTGCGCCACGAGTTGCCGGTTCCGACGCTCGACCGAAAAGCGGTTCCTGTGGGACAGAGTGATGCCGATGACCGCTGCGGCGCTGTCCTTCACGCCCGACGCCCTGCGCCTCGGGCTCTTCGAGCGGTTCGCCATGACACGTCGCGCGAGCGCGCCGGGGTGGATGCTCGAACAGATCTCCCGCAATGATCCCGCCGTGATGGTGCAGGCGGGGGTGGCCATCGGGGCGTTCGACGCCAGCACCTGGATCACCGCCCTCCCGATGGCGGTGGCATCGGTCGTCACCGGCGCCGACACCACGGTGCCCACGCGTTGGCAGTTGGCGACGGCTCGCCGGGCCGGCGCCACGGTGTTTCCGATCGACGCCGACCACCGCGCCGCCGTGTCCCACCCCCAACTCTTCGTGCCTGCGCTTCGCCGGGCGATCCACAACGTCAGTCGGTAGCGCCCGGCATACGGAAGCGGCCCGCGGCACGCTTCGAGCAGTCCACGCCGCCGGTTTGCCGTTCACCAGCCGGCGGCGCTCTCGATCTCACGGGCCGCGGCGACCACGGCCGCGGCGTACAGCCTGGCCGGCTGCTTGGTCGTCCGCTCGATCGGACCCGACACCGAGATCGCGCCGACGACCTCGCCCGCAAGGTTCACGATCGGCGCGCTGACGGACGCGACACCAGCCTCGCGTTCGCCGACGCTCTCGGCCCAACCCTGTCGCAGCGCCCGTGCGTCGCCGCGAAGGATCTTGCCGGCCGATCCCCGGTCGAGCGGCAGCGTCTGGCCGATGGCCACGATCGTGCGCAGCCCATTGGGCGACTCGACCGATTCCACACAGAGACGCTGGTCTCCTTGGGCCACGTAGAGCTGCGCGCTCTCGCCGGTCTCGTCGACCAGTCGTTCGAGAATCGGCCGGGCGACGTCGCGCAATGGCAGCCCGGCGGCCGCCCGACCGCCGAGTGACACAAGCCATGCTCCAAGGACGAAGCGCCCCGTGCCATCTCGTCGGAGCAGACCGTGCTCCTCCAGCGCCGTGGCGAGACGATGCGCCGTCGCTCGGTGGAACCCGGTGGCCTCGACGAGACCGGCCAGGGCCAGCGGTCGTTGCTCGACCGCGGCGAGAATCGCCGCCGCCTTGTCGAGCACACCGACATTGGTCGATACACTGGATCTCGTCACGCAGGAACTCTATCTCACATAGCGAGACGCCTTCGGCGTCGGCACGTGGGCACGAACGGAGCACACATGGGTCAGACCCTGATCGAGAAGGTGTGGGAGCGACACGTCGTCCGCCGCGTCGAAGGCGAGCCTGACCTTTTGTTCATCGACCTGCACCTCATCCACGAGGTCACGACG
>JAYSLK010000692.1:0-2829 GCA_043725585.1 Actinomycetota bacterium | reverse complement strand
CACGTCTCGCTGCCATCGCCGAATCCGCCACGCTGGCCGTTGATGCCAAGGCCAAGGCGCTGAAGGCCAAGGGCGAGAACGTCATCGGCTTCGGAGCGGGCGAGCCCGACTTCCCCACGCCGGACAACATCGTCGAGGCTGCCGTGCGTGCGTGTCGCGAGCCCAAGCACCACAAGTACTCACCGGCCGCGGGGCTGCCGGAGCTCCGCGAGGCCATTGCGGTGAAGACCATGCGCGACAGCGGTTTCGCGTGCCAGGCCAACCAGGTGCTGGTCACCAATGGTGGAAAGCACGCTGTGTTCACTGCGTTCGCAGCCCTGTGCGACCCAGGTGACGAAGTGATCTGCCCCGCCCCCTACTGGACGACGTACCCCGAAGCCATCACGCTCGCCGGTGGCGTCCCGGTGGTCGTGCAGACCGACGAGACCACAGGCTTCAAGGTCACCATCGACCAGCTCGACGCAGCGCTCACGCCCCGCACCAAGGTGTTGCTGTTCGTCAGTCCCGACAACCCGAGCGGGGCGATCTACTCGCCGGCCGAGGTCGAGGCGATCGGTCGATGGGCCGTCGCCAAAGGTGTGTGGGTGCTCACCGACGAGATCTACGAGCATCTCGTGTACGGCGACAATCGATTCGTGTCGATGCCGACGGTGATACCCGAGCTGGCGAACCAGTGCATCATCGTCAACGGCGTGGCGAAAACGTACGCGATGACAGGCTGGCGAGTCGGTTGGATGATCGGGCCGAGCGACGTGATGAAGGCTGCGATCAACTTTCAATCGCACTCCACGTCGAACGTCACCAACGTGGCCCAGGTTGCCGCGCTCGAGGCCGTGACCGGCGATCTGAGCGCGGTGGCGATGATGCGCGAGACCTTCGCTCGTCGCGCCGTGACGATGCATCGCATGCTGAACGAGATCCCTGGTGTGTCCGCGATCGTGCCGGAGGGCGCCTTCTACTGCTATCCGAACGTCTCGTCGCTGCTCGGCCGTCCGCTCGGACCGAAGGGAACGATCAGCGCCACGACGCTCGAACTCGCCGACGTGATCCTCGACCAGGCCAAGGTTGCCTTCGTGCCGGGTGAAGCCTTTGGGACGCCGGGCTACGCCCGATTCTCGTTCGCCATGGCCGATGCCGACATGGAAGAAGGCATCCGCCGGATCGCCGAGTTCGTCGGCGCCTGATGGCGGACGTCGCGGCAGATCCGTTCGGGTTCGACTCGGTCGACCTCGGCTGGCGCACGTCTTCGCCCACGCCCGCCTCGAACTGAGCGACGGGTCAGCGCCACCAGAGATCGTGGCGCAGCGCGAGGGCGCCCAGGAGCACGAGGAGGGCGCACTCGGCCACCTGCTCGGCGGCGCCCAGCACGTCGCCGCTGATGCCCCCGATCTTGTGCCGAGCAAGCGCGCCCACGACATGTGCAGCCACGAGCGCCACACCCAACGCCGGCAGCGCCCACGGTCCGATGGCGACCCAGGCGATGGCGCCGGCCATGGCAGAGGCCGCAGCGCCACGGGCGCGAGTGGTCGCCTGGCCGTAGTCGGCTCCGAGGCCTGGGTGACGGGCGAGGGGCATCGACGCCATCAGCGCGACTGCGGCACCGCGAGCGATGACGTGCGCCGCCACCAGGGTCACGAACACGGCGGCCCCGTCGGGCATCGAGGCCACCGCCGCGACACGGATCACGATCGATGCGCACATGGCGGCCACGCCGTACGTGCCGTGCCGTGAGTCCTTCAGGATCTCGAGCCGACGCTCGACCGTGTAGCCACCACCGAACGCATCCGCGATGTCGCCGAGGCCGTCCTCGTGGAAGGCGCCGGTGATGAGCAGACCCGCGGTCACGGCCAGCGCGCCGGCCATCAGTGGCGAGGTCCACTCGTAGGCGGCCGCACCGATACCACCAGAGATCGCACCGATCGCCACACCGACGAGCGGGAACCACACCACCATCGCCGCCATGTCGGGCGCACTGCGCAACCGGATCGGAAGTCGCGTCAAGAACTGCAACGCCGCAAGTGGCCCGACTGCGGGCAACCCTTTCGACCGACCGGCTGCGCTCGACGGCGCGTCGTTCATCCGAACCACTCCTTGAACGTGGGCACCTCGGTGATACCGGCACACGCCATCGCCACGAGCGGCACGGCCGCCATCGCTCCGGAGCCTTCGCCCAGGCGCATCTCGAGATCGAGCAGCGGCTGCTTTCCCAGTCGCTCGAGGAGCCGCCGGTGGCCCGGCTCCGACGAGCAGTGGCCGACCAGGCAGTGATCGAGGGCATCGGAGCGGCTCGACGCCAACGGCATCGCCGCCGCCGTGACGACGTATCCGTCGATGAGCACCGGCAGTCGGCGGTGACGAGCTGCGACGATGGCGGCCGCCATCGCCACCAACTCGGTGCCACCCACCTCCCGCAGCACCTCGAGCGGATCGAGGACGCCGGCGATGCGATCGACGGCGCGTCGCACCGCCTCGCGCTTGCGGTCGAGTCCTTCGTCGTCGAGACCGGTGCCCCGGCCGACCCATGCCGCCACCTCGCCACCGCCGAGCGCTGCGGCGACGGCGGCGGCCGCAGTGGTGTTCCCGATACCCATCTCGCCGAGCACCAACAGGTCTGCGTCGAGCCCCTCGACCGCCTCGCGGCCGGCGCGGGCAGCCTCTTCGAAACGCTCAGGCGACATCGCCGACTCGAAGCGGATGTCGCCGGTGGGGCGCCCGACGCCGACGTCGATCGCGTCGACGGTCGCTCCGGCAACGGCAGCGAAGGCGCTCACCGTGGATTTTCCGGCGCGGTACGCCGCCAGCATCGCTGCCGTGACATCGACGGGATAC
>JAYSLK010000691.1:0-2494 GCA_043725585.1 Actinomycetota bacterium | reverse complement strand
ATGTCGCCCGCCAGCATGATGGGACCACTTGTCCGTCAGTGTGATGGGACCGGGTCGGGGGTGTCAGTGTCGGCGTGGGGATGATGCTTCGGTGGTGGGGTTGGTGTCAATGCCGGGTCGTTGGCGGCGGCGGTAGGACTCGCCGTCGATGACGAGTTCGTGGGCGTTGGAGTGGAGCCGGTCGATGGCTGATTGGGCGAGGAGCGGGTCTGCCATCTGGGTGAGCATCTCGCTGGGATCCCTGTTCGAGGTGAGGATCGTGGATGCGCGCCGGTGGCGTTCGACGATGATTTCGTAGACCTCGGCGGTGTCGGTGACGTCCATTGGCCGGAGCGCGAAGTCATCGATGATGAGCACGTCGACGCGCAACAGTTTTCGGACCTCGGCGTCGTGGCTGTTGTCCAATCTGGTGGCCTTCAACCGCTTCAACAAGGAGTCAGCGCGTTCGAAGTGGACGCTGCGTCCGCGTCGGACAGCGATGTGTCCAAGCGCGGTCGCGAGGAACGTTTTGCCGACCCCGACGGGTCCGAGGATGACGACGTCGTTGGGTGCTTCGACGTAGCGCAGTGAGCAGAGCTCGTTCCAGATCGTGCGGTCGTAGGTGATCTTGGCGGTGTCGTCCCAGCGCTCGAGCAGCATCTCCGGGTCGAGCCCTGCGGTCTTGGCTCGAAGGATCGCTGACTGGGTGTCGCGGCGGGTGACCTCATCGGCGAGGAGCAGCTCGAGGAACTCGTGATGGGTGAGCTTGTGCTGGTGCGCGAGCGTCAACCGTTCGGGCAAGGTGTCGAGGCAACGGCCGAGCTTCACCCTTCGCAACAACGTCTTGAGCTCTGGTGTGACGGTCAGTTGCGGGCTCATGCCGACCTCCGAGCCTTCGCCGCGTCAGTCGTGAACTCGCCGGGATCACGAGCGAATCTCGTGGTCGCTGGCGGAGCCGGCGCCGCGGGTTGCTCGACGTTCTCGGTTGCTCGTTCGAGCATCCGGGCGATCAATGGCACGTTGATCGCTTCGGCATCGAGCGCCCGTTGGCAGGCGGCCTCGACCTTGTCCGGGCCCCATTTCTTCACCAGGCCCAAGAGCGCGTAGACCTGGCGCATCTTGGTCCATGGCAGCGGCGTGTCGAGCACCGCTTGCGCGTAGACGCCGATCGCTTCGCCGTGTGATGCGGCCATCTTCTGCAGGTGCGCGATGTCACGCAACGCGTAGGTGGTGCGCTCCGATGGCAGATCGGCCGGGTCGGTCGAGCGGTGACCTGGTGGTTGGCGTGGGTGGACCTTGATCAGCTGTGAGCGGTGGAACACACGGACCACCCGCCGGTCGGCGCGGACCTGGACGCGTGCGCCGAGCAGGTTCCCCGGGATCGAATACAGCGCTTTGGCGATCTCGATGTGGTGATCGCGATGCACCCGACACGACGCATAGATCGGCACGTCATAGTGGCCGGCCGGTGCCGGCAACAGATGTGGCTGCTCGTCGAGACGGAAGTGTTCGAGCGGCCGGCATTGGGTCGTGCCATGCACGCGCATCCCCGCCCGACCGGCGCACCACGCCTCGACCTTGGCTTGCGCGTCAGCGAGATCACGGAACGTTTCGCCGGCCCAGAACGACGACCTGACGAACTGCACCATCCGTTCGACGCGTGGCTTGTCCGTCGGTGTCCGAACCCGGGCCGGGTCGATCACGAACCCGCGTGACTGCGCGTACTCGACGAACGCCTCGTTCAACCTCGGCTCGATCCCGTCGGCCTTCGTCACGACCGGGGTGAGGTTGTCGGGGATCAACACCTTGAACACCCCACCGAAGAACCACCACGCCGCCTCACACCCGGCGATCACCGTGTCAGTGGTCTGCGTGAACGACAACCACACAAACATGTGGCGGGAGAACACCGCCGTGAAGATCAACGCGTGACACACCCGCCGCCGACCGGTCTCAGGATCGTCGATCAAACCGAGACGGGCGAAGTCGATCTGCAACTCATGGCCCGGTTCACCATCCGCGATCCGCACCGTCGCGCCTTGCCCCCGCCGGGGGCCGAACTCGGTCGCGATGAACCGCTGAACCGTGCGCTCCGGCACGCTGATGCCGTCACGGGCGAGGAGCTCACAGATCTTCACGCCAGCAACACCCGCAGTCACCCACCCCTCGACCTTGTCGCGTTTCGCGTTGAGCGCCGCCCACGCCTCACCGTGACCGTCGCTGCGGTGCGGGCGGACGATCTCCACCACCCTGCCCAGCACCTCATCAGTGAGCTGCACGACACCGCCATCAGCGCTCACGCCAACCTCGATCGCCGCGTCGACATAGCGGCGCACCGTCTTGCGATCCACCCGGCTCAGCCGGGTGACCGCCCTCAGACTCTCGCCTCCCAACCACAACCGCAACACTTCTCGAACCTCGAACATCGGAACCTCCCGGAATGCCATCGCCGCCTCTCGGACTGTCAACAGGAGCGGCGATGCTCACCCGTCACAGCACCGAACTGACGGACCCC
>JAYSLK010000690.1:0-3416 GCA_043725585.1 Actinomycetota bacterium | reverse complement strand
ACCGGCACGATCGATCGCACGCGCTGCGGGAACGTGATGGCCCACTCCAGCACCTGCATGCCGCCCATCGAGCCACCGATCACCGAGTGCCAGCAGTCGACACCGAGGTGGTTCGAGAGGCGAGCCTGAGCCCGAACCATGTCGCGGATGGTGACGACCGGAAATCGGCTGCCGTACGGCAGACCGTCGACCGGGTGCGGCGACGCCGGACCTGTGCTGCCCTGGCACCCGCCGAGCACGTTCGAGCAGACGATGTACCACCGATCGGTGTCGAGCGGCTTGCCCGGTCCGATCAGGTCGTCCCACCAGCCACCCGTCGTGTGCCCTCGGCCGGCCGAACCGGCCGCATGACTGTCGCCGGTCCACGCGTGACAGATCAGGATCGCGTTGCTGGCCGTGGCGTCGAGCCTGCCCCACGTCTCGTACGCGATCGTCACGTCGCGCAGTGCGACTCCGGTGTCGAGCGCGAAGGGTCGATCGTGAGGGAACGTGAAGAACTGCCGGTGGCCCTGCGGGTTGCCGGGGCGCCACGCGCCCGTGACCGGGAGCTCTGCCGTCATCAGCCGTCCTTTCTCGCTCGTTGCCTGGTGTCCGCGACCATCGCTGCACGAGCGGAAGCTCTGTTGCCCCGGCGTGTGCCGGGACCACATCCCCACCGAGGTGGGAAGGCACCGTGGGGCTTCCTCCCCGGTTGCCGGATCGCGAGCCTCAGGCGAGCCTGCGGTTCGAATCACTCGTGATGCGTGTCGATCGTGGATGCTAGCGGCGACCGTTCGGTCACCTCCCCCATTTGTCCACCATCGGCGATCGCGAGCGACGTTGCTCAGCGGTAGTGCTGCTCGACGTCGTAGTGCTGAGGCAACCCGACCAACCGACCGAACGAGTCGAAGTCGACCAGGCGATCGAGGTGGTCGCGCAAGCTGCCGTCGGCGCGGAGAAGCTCGAGGCTCACCTGCACCGCTTTCACCATGGTGAACAGCAGCGACAACGGCGACACGATCAAGGTGAACCCGAGATCGGCCAACTCGACCGGCGTGAGCAGCGGCGTCTTCCCGGTCTCGACCATGTTGGCGACCAGTGTGATGTCCGGCAGCGCCGCGGCGATTCGTTCCATCTCGTCGCGGGACTCGGGTGCCTCGACGAACAACGCGTCGACCCCCGTGTCGCGAGCCATCTTCGCCCGTTCGATGGCCTCGTCGAGGCCGATCGCGGCGCGGGCATCGGTGCGCGCTGTCACGTGGATCGACTCGCGATGGTCACACGCAGCGCGCAGCTTCGACAGCCAGTCATGACGCTCGATCACCTGTTTGCCTGCCATGTGGCCACATCGCTTTGGCCACACCTGGTCCTCGAGGAACATGCCCGACGCGCCGGCGTGCTCCCACAGCTCGACGGTGCGGATGGTGTTGAGCGGGTTGCCGTAGCCGGTGTCGGCATCGACCACCACGTTCACGCCTGGCACGGCCCGGCACACGCGACGAGCGACCTCGGCCATCTCGGTCTGCGTGAGCAACCCGAAGTCGGGTACCCCGAGCAAGGTACCGCTGACCGCGTAGCCCGACAGGAACACCGTGACGAACCCGGCCTCGCCGGCCAGCTTCGCGGTGATCGCATCCCACACCCCAGGCATCAGCACGCTCTCGCCGCCGGCGAGACGGCTGCGCAGATCGACCGCCGTCACCGACCGATGCCCTGTGCGGCCCCCACCGTGTCGATGGCGACACCCTTCAGCCGCTTGTAGTCCACCTTGCCGTTCGGCGCGCGCCGGATCGAGTCGACGATGACGAGGTTGCGCGGCGCCTTGTACGCGGCGAGGTGTTGCTTCACGTGAGCACTCAGCTCCTCGAGCGTCGGGGTCTGCTTGCCCTCCTGCGGCTCGACCACGGCACAGATCGTCTCGCCGAAGCGAGGATCGGGGAGCCCGACCGCCACCGCGTCGCGCACGCAGGGATGGGTCTTGAGGGCCTCCTCCACCTCCTCGGGGAACACCTTCTCGCCACCGGTGTTGATGCACACCGATCCGCGTCCCAGCAGCTTCAGGCTGCCGTCTTCGTTCACCTCGGCGAAATCGCCGGGCACGCTCCAGCGACGACCCTCGAACGTGCGGAACGTCGAGGCGGTCTTCGCCTCGTCCTTGTAGTAGCCGAGTGGGATGAAGCCGCCCACCGCCACCATGCCCTGCTCGCCAGAGCCGGGCTCGACCCGACGACCGTCGTCGGTGAAGACCGAGCAGTTCGCTCCGATCGCGAACTTCGCGGTCTGCTCAGCCGCGCCCGCTGCGCTCACACTGCCACCCATGCCGACGGCCTCCGACGAACCGAACGAATCGAACAGCAACACCTGTGGGATGTGCTTCAGCAGACCCGCCTTGTTCTCCTGGCTCCACATCACCCCCGACGACACGACGAGCGCCAGACTCGAGGTGTCGAACCGGCCCGGATCCTCCTCGAGTTGATCGAGCATCGGGCCGGCGAAGGCCTGGCCGACGATGATCAGGTTGCTGACCTTGCGGGCCTCGATCGTGCGGAACAACTCGGACACGTCGAACTTGCGGTTGACGAGGGTGACGATGCACCCTCCGAGCGACATCGCGTTCAGCGCCGAGAACTGACCTGTGCCGTGCATCAGCGGTGCGGCGGTGAGCATCATCGCGCCAGCGGGCGCCGCGTTCACACGCTCGATGATCTCGGCGACGCCGCTGGCGGGGGGCACGCCCATCACCGCGTTGCCACCTCCACCGAGCACGTTGAACAGGTCGTCCTGGCGCCACATGACACCCTTCGGCATGCCTGTCGTGCCGCCTGTGTAGAGCAGGAGCAGATCATCGCCGCTGCGCGGCCTCGAGATGGCGGGCGTGCCATCCGACGTGACGACTTCTTCGTAGGCCGCTGCCCAGCTGGGCCCGTTGCCGGTCTCGTCGGCCACCACGTACCAGCGCTTCACCATCGGCAGTCGGCCGCGCACACTCTCGACCAGTTCGCTGAAGCAGGCGTGGAACACGACCGCTTCTGCGTCGGCGTTCTCGAACAGGTAGACGATCTCGTCGGCGCCGTAGCGGTAGTTGGTGTTCACCGGCGCCATCGCCAGCTTGAACGCGGCGGCCATCGTCTCCATGTACTCAGGACCGTTGTAGAGGTAGATGGCGACCTTCGCGCCACGGCCGATGCCGGCGGCCACGAGATCGGCGGCGAGAGCTGCCGTGCGGCGCTCGAACTCTCCCCAGGTGATCACCCGGTCGCCCTGGATCTGGCACGGGCGATCGGGCACGGCGGCTGCGACGGCCTCGTACAGGTCGGCGAAGTTCCAGTTCGTGGCTGGCGCGAGTGCGTCGGTCATCGTTTCCCCCATCATCGTCCCGGTCCCCGACCGGTGTGGCGAACCGTAGCGAAGTCGGACGCGGAGCCGACACTCGGATC
>JAYSLK010000689.1:0-8433 GCA_043725585.1 Actinomycetota bacterium | reverse complement strand
CGCGGGGCCCGCTACCGATCACGGCGACGTACATGGACATAAGTTAAACATACATTCAGGATTCGATCCGAGAGCGGGTCGCCGACACCGGAAGGGCTGTGGATGCCTCGTCCTCGACTCGATCACGTCCGCAAGGCACAGATCCTCTCCGCTGCGGCCGAGGTGTTGTCCGAGCGCGGCTACGCGAACACGCGTGTGGTCGACATCGCCAAGGAAGCCGGCACCAGTCCTGCTGCGATCCTGTACTGGTTCGACGGCAAGGACGGGTTGTTGGCACAGGCGTTGGTGCTTCGCGAACAGGAGTTCCACGATCGGTTCACCGTACGCAGCAGTTCGAAGTCGACCGCCAGCGACCAACTGCGCAGCCTGGTGGAGGCGATGCTGCACCACTACGACTGGGGGCTCTGGATGGAGCTGTGCGTGCTGGCGCTTCGCGACAAGGCGGCTGCAGCCGAGCGTGATCGGATGGATCGCCGCTGGCGAGCGGCACTGCGCAAGGTGATCACCGAGGGGCAAGCGCGTGGCGAGTTCGCTGCGAGCGATGCCGACGAGACGATGTTCGTGCTCGCCGCGCTGATCGACGGCTGGGCACCGCTGCTCGCGATGAAGGCGAAGGGCGTCACCCGCGAACGTGTGGAGCGCTCATGGCTGTCCGAGGCCTCGCGGTTGTTGGGGCCAGGCTTCGATGCCACCCCGTTGACGCGCACTCGCTGACGCCCCGGATCCACGTTCCCTGTCGCCGACGGGCGGCCACAGCAACGCCGGCGAAAGTCGGTGGTGGCGGATGGTCTGGCGTCAGCGGCCTTGGCCGATCGCCCGGCCGGCCTGTGTGGGCACTGCGAGCGTCGAGTGGTGTTGAGCGATCCGGTCGAGCATCTCGATGATGGCTGGATCGGCGGGGGACGCCTTGTCCAGCGTGGTGTCGACGTGCAGCATCATGTGCTCGGCGGTGGCCACCATTGCATCGTCATCCTCACGCCGCATCGCGGTGAACAAGCGCAGTCGCTTGGCGTCGTGGGAGATGAGCTGGATCGTGACATACAGCTGGTCGCCGGCTTTCGTCTGAGCGATGTAGTTGATGTGGCTCTCGACAGTGAAGTAGCTCCGACCGCTCTCGAGGTAAGCGCCGTCCATCCCGATGTAGCGCAGGAAGCGGTCGCCACCTTCGCTCGACAGTTGCATGTAGCGGCTGTCGTTCATGTGGCCGTTGTAGTCGACCCATTCGGTGGGCACCGTCACATGATGCATCCGCAGCGGCTGCGAGAGGTCGGGCTCGACAGCGCTGCGAGACGACCGATCGAACAACGCCTTCTCGTAGCGATCGAGCACCTGACCGGCTCCGTAGTCCATCGTTCGCAAGCCCTGGATCACGGAGATGAGACAGTCGTCGCGCAGCATCTCCAGCTCGCGCAACGTGGCGCCGGCGGCCTGGTCGTCGCTCTGTCCGACGAGGGTGTCGAGCAGTTCGTCCGTCAGATCGGGTACGTCGGTGAGCTTCGACCACGGCCACTTGAGCGACGGGCCGAACTGGGCCATGAAGTGGCGCATGCCTGCTTCGCCCCCGGCGATGCGGTAGATGAGCAGCGTGCCCATGAAGCTCCAGCGCAGGCCGGGGCCGTACCGAATCGCGTCGTCGATCTCCTGCGCCGTGGCCACACCGTCGTTGATCATCCAGAGGGCCTCGCGCCAGAGGGCTTCCATCATCCTGTCGGCGACGAATCCGTCGATCTCGGTACTGAGCTGCAAGGGGTACATCCCGATCGCCTCGTACACCTGGGCTGCCCGGTCCTTGGTTGCCTGCGTGGTCTGCTTCCCGCCACAGATCTCGACCAGGGGCATCAGGTAGACCGGGTTGAACGGGTGGCCGACCACCAGTCGGCCGGGGTGCACCATGCCCTGTTGCATCTCGCTCGGCAGCAGGCCAGAGGTGCTGGAGCCGAAGACGACCTCGGGCCCGGCCATGGTGCTGGCGCGCCGCAACAGGTCCTGCTTCAACTCCATGCGCTCGGGAGCGCTCTCCTGGACGAAGTCGACACCGGTGCCCGCCTCCTCTGGCGTGGCCACGAAGGTGAGCGTTCCTTCGACAGGCAGGGCGGGCATCACCAGCTTGCCGAGGGCGCGACGAGCGTTGACCATCACCTCGCCCACCTTGCGTGGTGCCTCGGGGTCTGGGTCGTACAGCTGCACGTCCACGCCGTTGAGCAGGAAGCGCGCCGCCCAACCGGCACCGATCACGCCGCCGCCCAAGAGGCCGACCTTGCTCAACCCATCGATCGGACTCACCGTCAGCCGTGTTTCACGAGCTTGAGCTGTTCGCGCACTTCCTGAGGGCCCTTCACGCGAACGTTGATCGACTCGAGGGTCTGCTTGGCGCGGGCCACCAGCTCGGCATTGGTCGCCTTGTGGCCGGGGCCGAGGTAGAGGTTGTCCTCCAGTCCGACCCGGACGTTGCCGCCGGCAAGGGCCGCCATGGCGACGAACGGCAGTTGCATCCTGCCGATCGAGAACGCCGAGAAGACGCAGTCTCGCGGCAGTTGGTTGACCATGGCGATGAACGTGCCCGGATCGTCGGGGGCGCCGTAGGCGATGCCCATGCAGAGCTGGATCATGATCGGATCGTCGAGCAGGCCCTTCTTCACCATCTCGTGCACGTAGACCAGATGACCGAAGTCGAAGACCTCGAGCTCGGGGCGGACGCCCAGCTCCTGCACCTGCCTGGCCATCGAGTCGAGCACGCTGGGCGTGTTGACCATGATGTAATCGCCGCCGGATGCAAAGTTCATCGAGCCGCAGTCGAGGGTGCAGATCTCGGGCATGAGGGCGCGCACGTGGTCGAGCCGTTCGGTGGCTCCGGCCAAGTCGGTGCCATCGGGGTCGTGTGGCAACACGTGCTCCGCGCCACCGAGGACCAGGTCACCACCCATGCCCGCGGTGAAGTTGAGCACCACGTCGACATCGCTGTCGCGGATGCGCTCGGCCACTTCTGCGTACAAGGCGGTGTCACGCGAGCCCACGCCCGTCTCGGGATCGCGGACGTGGATGTGGACCACAGCGGCGCCGGCCGTGGCGGCGTCGATGGCCGACGTGGCGATCTGTTCCGGCGTGACCGGCACGTGGGGGCTCTTGCCCACCGTTGCACCCGAGCCCGTGACCGCACAGGTGATGAAGACGTCCCAATTCATGGCAACCCCCTTGAGCCGCGCTCATCCTGAACGCCCGATCAGCTTAACGCAGCGCCCCACCCCGCGATGAGGGATGAGTGTCCCTGGCGCCCCTATCTCTCATCGGCGCCGAGTGCCCGGCTGAAGCGATGAGAGATGAGTGTCCCTGGCGGGCGCCCACTCATCTCTCATCTCTCATCGCCGGTGTCGGGGTGGATCTCGGCGGCGGTGCGGCGGACGGCGGCGATGATCTTGGCGTAGCCCGTGCAGCGACACAGGTTGCCGCTCAACCCGATCCGGATCTCTTCGTCGGTCGGCGAAGGGGTACGGGACAACAGCGCTGTCGCCGACATGATCATCCCGGGGGTGCAGAACCCGCACTGCACACCGCCCTCGTCGAGGAGGTTGCGTTGCAGCGGATGCAGCTCGTTGCCGTTCATCACCCCTTCGATCGTGGTGATCTCCCTGCCCACCGCCTGGGCCGCCAGGTACGAGCACGAGTTCACCGGTTGACCGTCGAGCAGCACCATGCAGGCGCCGCACTCGCAGTCGTCGCATCCCTCCTTCGTCCCGGTCAGGCCGATCTCGCCGCGCAGCACGCTGAGCAGGTTGCGGCCGGTGGCCACCGAGACCGGATAGGCGATGCCGTTGACCGACAAGGTGAGATCGCGGTCGATCGACTCGCTCATGATGATGCTCCTGTTGCTGCCGTGCCGATGCCGATGGTGCGATTGACGGGGATGCCGATGGTCTCGCCGCTGGCGCGTCGCGCGGCTGCCTCGACGGCTCGCCGAGCCATGACCCCGATGCAGTGGCGGCGGTAACGGTCGCTCGCCCGGAGATCGCTGATCGGTCTGGCCTGCTCGCTCGCCAGCGCACCAGCGGCAGCCGTCGCGTCGGCCACCGAGCTCCCGATGAGCGACGCGAGGCCGCTCACCGAGATGATGGTGGGGGCGACGGCGGTGAGCGCGACCGCGATGGCTGCGATGTTGCCGTCGACGTCGAGGGTGACCGATGCGCCGGCGCCGACGACGGCGATCTCCATCGCCCGTCGATACTCGAGACGCACATACGCGCTGCCCGAGCGGGGACCGGGAGCGGGAAGGTGGATCGCCGTGCACAGCTCGTCGGTGCGAGCGATGGTTCGACCCGGAGCGGTCCACAGCTCGCTGATCGCGACGGTTCGTGTGCCGGTGGTGCTCCGTAGCTCGACGGTCGCTCCGAGCACCACCAACGGCGCGCCGGTGTCCATCGCAGGCGATCCGTTCATCACGTTGCCGCCGATCGTGCCGACGTTTCGAGTGCTGGGCGAGCCAACCAGGGCGCTCGCATCGGCCAGACTGGAGTAGCGGGCGGCGATCACCGGGTGGGTCTCGATGGCGTGGTGGGTCACACCGGCGCCGAGGACGAGTCCACCGCTGGCCCCTCCGACCTCGTGGACCTGCCGGAGTTGCTCGATGCGATCGAGCGCGACGAGCGACGCCGGCAGAGGAGCCTTGCCGTGTCGGGCGCCGACCACGAGGTCGCTGCCGCCGGCGATCGGGCGAGCGCCTGCCGCGAGCGCCGAAAGCGCGTCGTCGAGGGTTGTGGCGATCAACAGGCTCATGATGCAGCCTCGTCGTTCAGTGCGTCCCACACACGCTCGGCCGTCATCGGCAACTGGCGCACGGGCCGGCCGACGATCTTGGCGATGGCGTTCGAGATCGCTGCTGCTGTCGCCACATTCGGCGCCTCGGCCAAGCCTTTGGCGCCTCGGGGCCCGGCATCGGGTGTGGCGATCTGCACGAAATGGGTGTGGATCGGTGGTGCGTCAGCGCAGGTCTGGAGCTTGTACTCCAACATCGCCGCGTTGCGCTGCTTGCCCTCGTCGTCGTAGGTGGTGCCCTCGGTGAGCGCCTGACCGATCCCCATCAACACGCCACCCTCCACCTGGCCGAGAGCCCCGATCTCGTTGATGATCGTGCCGGAGTCGTGGGCGGTGTTGACGGCCATCACGCGGGCGACGCCCGTGTCGCGGTCGAGCTTCACGCGCACCGCGTGGCACGAGAACTGCGGCGCCACGAACGCCGCCATCCCGAGGTCACCGACGCACGTCGACCCGATCAGCGGAGGTGGGCCCGGCGGTTGCCCCGATCCATGGCCGATCAGCAGTTCGCCGCCGGCGGCAATGCCGGCCAGTTCGGCGATCGACACGGCGGTCGCCGGGGTGCCGGCCACGAACGCCTGACCGTTCGAGAGCATGATGTCCTCAGGGGAGGCCTCGAGGTGCTCGGCAGCGAGCTTGCGCAGCTGGTCGGCAACCTGGCCGGCCGCGTTCACGACGGCGCGGCCGTTGTTGAACAGCGTCTGCGAGCCGGTGGCTCCCATGTCGTATGGCGCCACGGACGTGTCCTGATACACCAACTGGAAGTCCTCAGGGTTCATCCCCAGCTCGTCGGCCGCCAGTTGACGTAAGGTCATCACCGCTCCGGTACCGCACTCCTGGGCGCCCGTGATGATCTGCGCCGAGCCGTCGCCGTCGATCTTCAGGTACGCACCAGACGGCACGGAGAAGCTCGGCCACCATCCGATGGCCACACCGATCGCCTCGTCGTCGGGCAACTCCTGGCCGTATCCCGCATTGGACGTCGCCGCGTCGATGCAACGTTGCAGACCGATCTCGTCGTACGTCTGGCCACTTGGCCCTTCGGCACCGGTGTCGACGGCGTTCAACTTCCGGAACGCCACCGGGTCCATGCCGACGGCCTTGGCGACCTCGTCGGTGTGCGACTCGAGTGCCCAGCACGCCTGCGGCGCGGTCGGGGCACGCACCGAACCCGACGGTTGATGATTGGTGTAGACGAGGTGGGCATCGATCTGGACGTTGGGGATCTTGTACGGACCGGCGACATGCATCGCTGCAAGCTGCGGGAAGAAGCCTGCGTCTGCGGTGTACGCACCGTTGTCGATCGCGATCCAGCCCGATCGGGCGACGATGGTGCCGTCGCTGCGAACGCCGGTCGTGATGTCGATGATCATGCCTTCGCGGCGGCGGTCGGGGGCCAGGAACTCCTCGCGGCGGCTGAACACGAGCCGCACCGGTCGTTTGGCGACGCGGGCGAGCGCGGCGATGTGCGCTTCGTAGTGGAAGCCGCACTTCCCACCGAATCCACCGCCGAGATGAGGAACGATGATCCGCACCCGGTTCGCGGGGAGCTCGAGGGTTTCGCACACACCGGCGCGAGCATCGAAGGGAACCTGTGTGGAGGTCCAGATCGTGACCTTGTCGCCCTCCCACTGGGCCAGCACCGCCCGCGGTTCGATCGGCGCGGCATGGCAGCCATCGGCGACATACCGGCTCGTGACCACGATGTCGGCGGTGGCCATTGCCGCCGTGACGTCACCTTTGACGATCGAGGAGAACGACGCGTCGTTGCGGTCGCGCACGACGACGTCGGCCGAACCGTAGGCCTCCCAGCCCGTGTGGACCAGCGGTGCGTCGGACACGAGAGCTGCCTCGATGTCGGTCACCACGGGCATCGGCTCGAACTCGACCACGATCGCGTCGACCGCGCGCTGGGCGATCTCGGCGGTCGTGGCGGCGACGGCTGCGATGATCTCACCCTCGAAGCGGACAATGTCGTGTGCGAACAGCGTGCGGTCCTGGACGAACGGGCCGAAGCGCACGTCGGGAACGTCGTGGTGGGTGATCACGCACATCACACCCGGGAGGGCACGCGCGGCAGACACGTCGACTCTGGTGATTCGGCCGTGGCTGATGCCGGCATATCGGAACTTCGCGGCGAGCACGCCGGTGAGGGACAGGTCGGCGGTGTAGCGGCCACTCCCGGTGACCTTGTCAGGCCCGTCAGCACGGACGAAACGTTGCTTCGGGCGCGGCGCGTCGGCGGCCGGGCGGGGTTCGGTGACGGTCATGCTGATCGAGCTCCTCGAGTCCGACCGGTCGTCGTCGGACAGGCGCTCAATATGCCACGGATCGAGCCGGTGCGACGGGTGTTGTGGACATGCGGTCGGACGGAGCGGTCAGCGGCCGTTGCCGAGCTGGTTGCGGCGAGCAGCGATGCACACGATCGTGGCGACCCCACCGAGGGTGCCGCCGTGGGAACGAGACCGCTGATGCCGGGCGCCGAGACGGTGGGTGGCCAGCACGGCGCCCGTCGGGGCGCTCGGCGACCGGCCACCGAACCGGCAGCGAAGAGTTGGTCGCACTGGAACTGGCTGACCGACATGCCGGCGACCCCAGCACATCGAGGCTCCTATGTTTGTCAAGTGGTTGTTGCCGGTGTTTTGGGCAGGCCAGTGATGGGCCACTCGGGTGAGGGCAGGCTCTTATCAGGCCACGGTTGCCGGCTGTGTGTGGCGGTGACGGGACGGCAGATCGATCGAAGGACAACCGGTAGGTGTCAGGCAGTTCTTGGGCCAATCCCGTCATCGCGTTCTTGTCAGCGTGGTAGCGCCTGGAAGACCTCGCGGGCGACGTAACGCTTGAGACAGCGGATGACGTAACGCTTCGGCTTTCCTTGCGCGAGACGTCGTTGCATGTAGGCGATGGTGCGTGGTTCGTGTTGGCCGAGGCGGGTGATCACGATCCGCCAGATCGCGTTGTTGGCGTGGCGGTCACCACCACGGTTGAGCCGGTAGCGGCCATCGATCAGCCCCGACGTCGCGGGGATCGGGGCGATCCCGCACAGCATCGCCCACTTCGCTTCGGAGGTGATCCGTTGCGGGTTGTCGCCGGCGGTCACGAGCAGCACTGCGGCGGTGTCGATGCCGACACCGAACACGTTCAACAGGTCTGGGGCGGTGTCTTTCACGAGGGGTGCGATCTGGGTGTCGATCGTGTCGAGCTCGACATCGAGTGCTTGGACCCGGCGAGCCAGGATCACCGCGGTCGTCTTCACGGCGTGCAAGACGATGTCGCCACCAGGGCGCGGGCGAAGCTTCGCGGCCTCGTTGACCAGCTGCGCAGCGCTCAACCTGCCGAGTTTGGAGCGCAGCTCGTCGGGAGCGGTGAACATCAGATGGCGCAGCTGGACGATCGTGCGGATCCGTGTCGATCGTGCTAAGCGCTACGCGACGAGCAACGCTCGCAACGCCTCGGCAGCACCATCACCGGACTTGGCGATGCCTTCACAGCGCCCCGACAGAGCGCCGCGTGCTGCTTCGACTGCGTCGATCCGATCGGATTTGCCGCGCTGGCGGCGCTTCTGCCGGTTCGGTCGATCGACCTCGATCACGGTCACCCCAGCCCGCGCGAAGTGACGCGCGAGGC
>JAYSLK010000688.1:0-2584 GCA_043725585.1 Actinomycetota bacterium | reverse complement strand
GCGACGGATGCCGAGCTCATCGATGAGGCGCTCGCCTCGCTCCTCGCGAGCGATCGTGCCGCCGAGATCGACGCCGCCTACACGGCCGCCTACCGCGAGCACCCGCTCGACGAGCCCGACGAGTGGGGCGATCTTGCGTCGTTCCGTGTCGCCGCCGGTCGATGACCGACCTTCCCCGCCGCGGCGAGGTCTGGTGGTGCGAGCCGCCCGACATCGGCCGCCGGCCCGTCGTCGTGCTGTCACGCGATGCAGCGATCCCACGACTTCGGCGCGTTCTCATCGGGCCCTGCACCACCACGATCCGGGGCCTCGCCAGCGAGGTCGTCCTCGAGCCCGACGACGACCCGATCCCACGGCGAAGTGCCGTCAACCTCGACTCGATCGAATCGGTGTCCGTCGCCCTGCTCGTCGAGCGCCTCGGCCGGCTCAGCGACGCTCGAATGCGGCAGATCTGCGCAGCGATCGACGTCGCCACCGGCTGCACCTGAACCAACCGTGCACCTGGCGTTCGGCACCAGGCCCACGCTGCTCGACGTGATCGCGATCCTCGAGGAGACCACACGGCGATCCGCCACCGGAGGGTTCAGCTCTCGTCAGCCACCACAGGCCGCTGCTTTCGATAGGAGTTCTTCCGAACGATCTTGTTGTCACGAATCGTGAGGAAGTCGCAGCCGAAGACGTCGACGCGTCCGCCGTCGATCATGGTGCCCGTCAGTCTCCACTCCGACACGCCGTAGTCATCGGAGAGCACGAAGTGTCGACCCTCGCCCCAGTTCGCGTCCGGCATCGACGTGAACACATCGCCGAAGGCCGCCCTCACCTGGGCCCGACCTTGGAACCTGTGACCACAGGGCTCGGGCCCACCCGACGCCTCGAACACGCACTCATCAGCGAACGAGCTCATCAACCGATCGAGGTCGTGGCTGTTCCACGCGTCGGTGTGTTCGATGACCAGGCGTTCCAGATCGTCGCTGTCCACGTGGGACCTCCTCGCGTCGGGCCGCGTCATCGTAGGCTTCGCTCTGCAGCCCTCCCGCCGAGTGCCGGTCGCCGACACCGCCGCCCGCGACCCCCCGACCGCCGTTCGCGTGTGACATCCCTTTCGTAGAGTTGGAGATGCCCCTCCGCCGCGGGTGTCGCTGCATCGGTGTGACACCCTCGGCGTAGGGTCATGAGTGTTCCGTGTTCCCCCGGAACGAACCATCGAACCCTCGCGGGTTCCTCACATTGGATCGTTGTTCCCCGTGCGGGGAAAGGGGTTGAACATGAACGCAGACATGTCTCCACCGACGTCGGTGGCTGACCCGCCGGGTGCTGAGGAGCTGGTCGAGTTGCCCGAGCTCGCCTCTCTCGCTGACGTCGCTGATGCCGAGTTGTTGCACTCGTGCCGGCTTGACGAGCTCGACCGGCGCCGCACCGAAGGTCTGCTCATCCACCGGATGTTGGAGATCGAACGACGCAAGCTGTACGCGGCGGACGGTTTCACGTGTCTGGCCGGGTGGGGTCGGGGCGTGCACCGATGGAACGACATCGAGGCCCGCTCGCGCCGCAACCTCACCAAGCTCGCCGCCGTCGCACCGCAGGTGCTGCAACGACTGATCACCGGACGCCTCGGCGTCGCCCAGGCGCACCTGTTGGGCCGGCTGTTCAAGACACCACGGGTCGGCCAGTTCGTGCCGTTGTTCATCGACGACTTCTTGGACCAGGCGGCCCAGCTCTCGTACGCCGATTTCGAACAGCACGTGCGCAACTGGCGGCTGCTCGTCGACCAGGACGGTCCGGATCCGGAGCGGGCGCACCGCCAACGCGGTGCGTCGTTGCAGTTCAGCGATCACGAGTTCCGCCTGGTGATGAACGGACCCGCGATCGACGGCGCCACGTTCAAGGCACTGCTGAAACGGTTCGAACAGGTGGAGTGGGATCTCGACTGGGCTGCCGCCAAGGAACAGTGGGGTGAGGATGCCCGACCCGACCTGATGCGCCGCACCTCACAACAACGCCGCTACGACGCGTTCGTGAACCTGCTCGCCCACGTCGATCTCCCCGCATCCGACAACGGCGACAACGGTGTCGACGGTGTTGCCGATGTCGAGCTCGACCCGTTCGGTGACAACGAACGTGCAGCCGACACAGCAGCCGACACAGCAGCCGGTGCCGCATCCGCGGCGTCTGCTGCGGCTCCGCCGCTGCGGCCGGCCAACGGTGTGGTGAGCACGGTGGTCAACATCGTGATCGACATCAACACCATGATCCACGGGCTCGACGAGTTGTTCGGCGGAGCGATGTACCGTCGTACCTCACCGCCGTTCGGCACCCGCAAGGCCTTCTGCCAGACCCTCGACGGCGAGTTCATCTCACCCAAGGACGCAGCACTCGCCGCCCTGTACGGCAAGGTCCGCGTCGTCGTCACCGACGACATCGGCCGACCGGTGCAGATGACCAAGACCGGCCGGTTGTTCACCGGCCCGATGCGCGACGCCGTGCTGATGCTGGCAACCAGATGCACCCACCCCGGCTGCACCCGCGAAGTCACCGACTGCCACGTCGACCACCTCGTGCCGCACTCGGCCGGTGGCGAAACCGC